>NZ_JAMPKB010000044.1:0-49740 GCF_039961925.1 Trichocoleus sp. DQ-U1
GTTCGACAATGAATATGATTTAGCCCTTGCTGTAATGGACGGCATGGAATCACGGAGTGAACAAGGGGGATATACGTTAGAGCGTTTTAGGTTTAAATCATCCTAGCTACTTATTAACGGAATATATCCGCTTAGAATTAAATTAAGTAGATAGATATAAAGAAAGTGCAACCTTAAACGAAACTTCCCTGCGTTCTCAGTTCACCCACAAGTCGGGGGAAGAAGGGTGAGAATTTTTATTGACGAAAGAGAGAAACTTTCTCCCTTTCTTGGGGCGAAAAGTCTAAACAGAGGTTTCCTCTGTTAGCATTAGGTTCTCGCGAATGGAGGAGCAAAGCTTGTCAACACAGCAGGCGAATGGGCAAGGTCTTCCGGTTACTTGGACTTACCTCCTTAGACAAAACTGCTAGCGAATTGCGGCTAGCAGGAGTGAATCTAAATTTTTGATGAAGGTAAGAGTTGTTAATCGGGAATGTTACTGAAAGAAGCGATCGCGTCTTAGTCCAATCGGAACCCTAGAACGAATAAAAGTAAAAAGGCTATCTCCGGTTTGGGTTGTTCCGTCTGTTGTATACGGATACGCTTCATCGTTTCACAATCTAACCTTTTATAATTTTTGTTGAAAGTACCGAACCAGGCATCCGAATGTTTACTGATTTCCAGTCCCCAGAAGCAACCACTCAATCTGAAATACAAGTAGCTGTTGAGCGTCGGCGTAACTTTGCGATTATTTCTCACCCCGACGCCGGTAAAACAACGCTGACCGAAAAGCTGTTGCTGTACGGAGGTGCGATTCACGAAGCGGGGGCGGTGAAAGCGCGTCGGGCGCAAAAAAAGGCGACTTCTGACTGGATGGAGATGGAGCAACAGCGGGGAATTTCGATTACCTCGACGGTGTTGCAGTTTGCATATCACAACTGTCAGATTAATTTGCTGGATACTCCGGGACACCAAGATTTCAGTGAAGATACGTATCGGACGCTGGCGGCAGCAGATAATGCGGTGATGCTGATTGACGCAGCGAAAGGTTTGGAACCGCAAACACGGAAGCTATTTGAAGTATGCCGGATGAGAAAAATCCCCATCTTCACTTTTGTGAATAAACTCGACCGCCCCGGACGGGAACCATTGGAACTGCTGGATGAAATTGAGCAGGAATTGGGATTGCAAACCTATGCGGTAAACTGGCCAATAGGAATGGGCGATCGCTTCAAGGGCGTCTACGACCGACGCCAGCAGAAAATTCACCTATTTGAGCGCAGCGCACATGGCAAGCGGGAAGCCCTGGATACCGTTGTAGACATGGGAGATCCCCGAATTGAAGAACTGCTAGAGCAAGAACTTTACTATCAACTCAAAGAAGATTTAGAACTCCTGGAAGGCGTTGGCTCAGAACTGGATCTAGACCTCGTTCACAATGGCACCATGACGCCCGTGTTTTTTGGTAGCGCCATGACCAACTTTGGGGTGGAGTTATTTTTGGATGCGTTTCTCGACTACGCCCTCAAACCCGGTTCCAGGCAAAGCAGTAATGGTGCAATTCCACCCACTTACCCAGAATTCACGGGTTTTGTCTTCAAGCTGCAAGCCAATATGGACCCGAAGCACCGCGACAGGATAGCCTTTGTGCGCGTCTGTACCGGCAAGTTTGAAAAAGACATGACAGTGAATCATGCCCGTACTGGCAAAACCGTTCGCTTGTCTCGTCCTCAGAAACTATTTGCTCAAGATAGAGAATCGATTGAAGAAGCGTATCCCGGCGATGTTATTGGATTGAACAATCCGGGCGTCTTTGCAATTGGCGATACGATTTATACGGGTCAGAAGCTAGAGTACGAAGGTATTCCCTGCTTCTCTCCGGAATTGTTTGCTTATCTGAAAAACCCCAACCCTTCTAAGTTCAAGCAATTCCACAAGGGCGTCTCGGAATTGCGGGAAGAAGGTGCAGTGCAAATCATGTACTCCGTGGATGAAGGCAAACGCGACCCAATTCTAGCAGCGGTGGGACAATTGCAATTTGAGGTAGTGCAATTTCGCTTGCAGAATGAATACAGTGTTGAAACTCACACAGAATTATTGCCTTATAGTGTGGCTCGTTGGGTAGCCGGTGGCTGGGAGGCTCTGCAAAAAGTGGGACGTCTTTTCAACACCGTAACGGTGAAGGATAGCTGGGGGCGTCCGGTGCTGTTGTTCCGAAACGAATGGAATTGTCAGCAGGTGCAAGCGGATCATCCAGAGTTGAAGTTAAATTCTGTAGCGCCTGTAGCGGCGGGGCAACAACCAGTAGATTTTTGACCCAAGCGCTTGGTAAAAGCCAATAAGTCACTGGTTTTCTGAGTCATGATTGATGTTCCCCAGCCTGAAACAGGCTGGGTGCCATCGTCTCGCCGGAGCCGGATATCAAAAAAGGTGGACACTTGCCCACCTTACCTACTCTCATCTTCCGTTTTATCTAGAAAGGGCGGGGAAACCCCGCCCCTACTATTAGGCGTTCGTGTTAATACTCAGCAGCACCTCACCTTTGATCATCCGTTGGGCGGCATCGAGGAGCGCTTCTTCCAGATAAGGCTTGGTAAAGTAGCCCTTGGCTCCCAACTGAGCTGCCATTTGCTGGTGCTTGCTAGCGCCACGAGAAGTTAGCATGGCTACCGGCAGATGGTTGAGGCTGGGGTCTTTCTGAATCCGTGAGAGCAACTCCAGTCCGTCCATGCGAGGCATTTCAATGTCGCAGAAGACAATCTCGCAAGGCAGACCCGAGCGAAGTTTATCCCAAGCTTCTTGACCGTCACGGGCTTGTTCCACTCGGTATCCTGCCTTGTTAAAGGTCATGGAGAGAAGTTCGCGCACCGTAATTGAGTCATCTACAATCAAGACCATCGGATCGGTCTTCACTGCTGGAGCCTCTACAGGAAGGGAAACACCCGCCTTATCCCACAGAGAAACGTTACGGTCTTTGCCAATCCGACCCGTCGCTAAGTCAATCAGCTCTAGAACGTCAGCAATGGGCATGATCCGACCATCCCCTAAGACAGTAGCACCTGCGACGCCTAGGGGCTTGGGCACAGGGCCTTCCAGTTGCTTAATCACAATTTCTTGTTCTCCCAGCACCTGATCTACTTGGACGGCGATAAAATTGCCAGCACTGCGTAGCACGACAACCGAAATCATGTCATCTTCCCTGTTTCCACCATAAACGGTACCTCGACTGAGGTGACGCTGGTAGGTCAGTAGTTCCTCTAGAGGTTGGAAGGGCATGAGAGAGTCGCGCCAAGAGATACAGGTCTCACCTTCTGAGTTCGTTTGAATGCGGTCTTGGGGCACATCCAACATATCTTCCACCCCATCCATCGGGAAGGCAATGCGAGCTTTGTCACTCAGGCAACAAAGTGCTTTGCAAATACTTAAGGTAAGGGGCAGACGAACGGTAAAGGTAGTGCCCTTGCCTAGGGTGGAGTCTGTTGTGATTACACCGCGAATTTCGTTCAAACTGGTGCAAACCACATCCATCCCGACGCCGCGACCTGAGAAGTCATCGGCTTTGTCTTTGGTACTAAAACCAGGATGGAAGAGCAGATCGTAGACTTCCAGACGGGTCATGGACTTGGCTTCAGATGCGGTAATCAGCCCTTTTTCGACTGCCTTTGCCTTTACCCGTTCTGAATCAATGCCTGCGCCATCATCCGAGACGGAGATAACGGTTTGGTTGCCTTGATGGAAGGCTCGGATGGTAATCCGACCTACGGGAGGCTTTCCGGCGGCTATACGCACTTCTGGCGGTTCAATGCCGTGAGTGATGGCATTGTTCACCAGGTGCGTCATCGGATCGTAGAGGTGTTCCAGGATCACTTTATCGATCAAGGTTTCCCGACCCTCAATCTGTAGCTCGGCTTGTTTGCCGCACTTGAGAGAAATCTCGCGGACGGCACGGGGCAAGCGGTCGGCAGTTTGGGCAAAAGGCACCATGCGCGATCGCGTCAATCCTTCTTGCAACTGAGTCGTCACCTGCCGCAGCATCCGGGCGACTTGGTCGGTTTCATCAACGAGGAATTCAATGTCAGCCGCCGACTCTCGGACGCGGACAATTAGCTCAATGATTTCTTGGGAAAGGCTGTGGAAAGGCGTAAACAGATCGAGTTCCAATTCACCCAAACCAAAACGGCTGTTGGCGGGAGCCTCCTGCGCTGCCGACGTATGGTCAGGTCGGGCGTTGAACCGATTGCTTTGACGACTGGCGAGTAGAGAGCTTTCTAGGAGCGATCGCTCATACCGATCCTGCATCCTCGCTCCCACGTCACTGAGTTGCTGTACCTGGTGCAGCAAGTTATCCAGAAATTGTCGCAGGCGTTCTTGATCCTGTTCCAAAGTGTTCCGGTTCACCACTAATTCCCCCACCAGGTTGCTGAGGTTGTCTAGGTGCTTAACCGGCACCCGCATGGTCTGTTCAAACACTTTAACCGGACGGGGACGATTAACCGGGCGAACTTGGCCTGGGCTTGTTTTCACACTACGTGGCCCACCCATCGTCTCCTCAGCCTGTCCCAACAGTTCCTCCAAATCCCCAAATCCATCGTCAAGGGCGTCTGCGGATGTAGGTGTTTCAGCTATCGGCTTCGTAGGAGAACGCTGCGATTGAGCAAATTGAGGAACAAGCTGAGGTTCATCATCCCCCAAGAGAGCTTCCAAGTCAGCAAACTCATTCATGTCTTCTGCATCAAAAGCCGCTGGCACGGATTCCTCTTCGCCTAGCAGTGCTTCCAACTCGTCAAACTCATCGTTACTTGCCAAGTTAGATGCTGGTTCTGCGAACACTTCCTCACCCAACATTGCCTCTAATTCGTCAAACTCATCGTTTTCCACTAATGAGATGGCTAAGTCTTGGTCTTGTTCTCCAACTGTCTCTAGCAAAGACAACTCATCTAAAACAGCAGCCTCTGAAGGATTTGCAATCTCTTGTTGTTCTGTCACTAAGTCCCAGAGATCGTCAACTTCCTTCAACTCATCTGCGTCAGACGCTTGGTTTTCTGAAGGAATTTCTCCAATTAACAGATTCTCTTCAAAATCCAATCCATCCCCAAACTCTACTGGTTCGCTACCTAAGAGATCCTCTAACTCGGAAGCTGCCTCTTGAGACACCGCTGCTGAGTCGATTCCCCACTCGGCATCGTCCATGTCGCTGCTAAATAGGTCTAAATCTGCTAATTCCAGCGCTTCTGGAGTCGATGCAGATGATGCTTCTTCTCCAAACATCGCTTCCAGATTCTCTGACTCCACTGGCACCGCAGCTAAGTCGATTCCCCACTCAGCTTCCGTATCGTTACTGCCAAATAGGTCTAGGTCTGAATCTGCTAATTCCAGCGCTTCTGGAGTTGGTGCTTCTTGTTCCCCAAACATCGCTTCCAGATTCTCTGACTCCACCGGCACCGCGGCTAAGTCGATTCCCCACTCAGCTTCCGTTTCGCTGCTAAATAGGTCTGAATCTGCTAATTCCAGCGCTTCTGGAGTCGGTGCAGATGATGCTTCTTCTCCAAACATTGCTTCCAAATTCTCTGGGGCTTCCGCAGGCACTGCTGCTAAGTCGATTCCCCACTCGGCATCGTCCATGTCGCTGCTAAATAGGTCTGAATCTGCTAATTCCAGCGCTTCTGGAGTCAATGCAGGTGCTTCTCCAAACATTGCTTCCAGATTCTCTGACTCTACCGGCACCGCGGCTAAGTCGATTCCCCACTCGGCTTCCGTTTCGCTCGTTTCGCTGCCAAATAAGTCTGAATCTGCTAATTCCAGCGCTTCTGGAGTCGGTGCAGATGATGCTTCTTCTCCAAACATTGCTTCCAAATTGTCTGACTCCACCGGCATCGCGGCTAAGTCGATTCCCCACTCAGCTTCCGTTTCGCTGCCAAATAAGTCTGAATCTGATAATTCCAGCGCTTCTGGAGTCGATGCAGATGATGCTTCTTCTCCAAACATTGCTTCCAAATTCTCTGGGGCTTCCGTAGGCACTGCTGCTAAGTCGATTCCCCACTCAGCTTCCGTTTCGCTGCTAAATAGGTCTGAATCTGCTAATTCCAGCGCTTCTGGAGTCAATGCAGGTGATGCTTCTTCTCCAAACATTGCTTCCAGATTCTCTGACTCCACCGGCATCGCGGCTAAATCGATTCCCCACTCAGCTTCCGGTTCGCTGCTAAATAGGTCTGAATCTGCTAATTCCAGCGCTTCTGGAGTCGGTGCAGATGATGCTTCTTCTCCAAACATTGCTTCCAAATTGTCTGACTCCACCGGCACCGCCGCCACGTCGATTCCCCACTCAGCATCGTCCATGTCGCTGCCAAATAGGTCTGAATCTGCTAATTCCAGCGCTTCTGGAGTTGGTGCAGGTGCTTCTCCAAACATTGCTTCCAGATTCTCTGGGGCTTCCGCAGGCAACGAGGAATCTAAGAGATCCTCATCAAGCTCGAAAGCTGCGTCGACAGGTACTGCTGCTGAGTCGATTCCCCACTCAGCGTCGAATTCAGTAGCTAACAGATTTTCTTCATTCAAATCCAGCGCATCCAGCGCATCGGTACTGGAAGATGGCTCATCGCCTAACATTGTTTCTAGATTTTCTGCGGCATCCAGAGATTCTTGAGATGTTTCCTCTGACGGCAGCTCTAAAAACGCATCGGTTGTAGCGAAGAAATCATCGGAGGCGTCTGCCGAAACAAGGGACTCTTCCTGACTAGGATCAAACAAACTGGATAACGGCTCGCCTAGGCTAGCATCAAAAGCATCTGTATTTCCATTGGATAGGCTCATGCTGGCAAAGTCCAGAGAACTATCCCACTCAGTTGTTGCAGTTGCTTCTGGCTCTGCCTCAAAGAAGTTATCTAATGCGTCAAGTTGGGGCACTTCATGGCTTTCCCCATTCATGTCAAGAGATTCATCTAAAGATGCGAATTCTGTTGTTTCTAGCTCTGCTGCTTGCGACCCAAAGAAATCACCTAACTCATCTACCGAGACAGTTTCGGTAAGATTAGGAACAGAGTTTAGCGCCCCATTCGCATCTGCATCTTCTTGTAGCGCTAGGTTCTCGATCTCGCTACCAGTGCTTTCCGCTTCACTTTCCCAATCCAGGCTAAAGGGACTGGTTTGTGGATTGTCCAACTCCAACAAGTCCAGTGCTTCTTCGTTCCTTGCGTCTGAGGCGCTTGTATCCAGTGCAAATGCATCTGGAGACGCCCAATTGCTGGGAATATCTAAATCGTCTAAAGCTGAGAATGGCTCTTCAACCAAAGTTTCATTGAACTCCAGTTGGTTTTCCCAATCTTCTAGGTCTTCTCGTGCCGTTCCTGGCATTTGAGCTGCTGTTACTTCTGAGAAGCCCGCGGGTTGGATTGTCTCGTCCCACGCCAAGTCTGTTGCTGACCAATCCTCTAGGAAAGCTCTGTCAACGCTGCTTGTACTGGCATCGATATCTTCCACACCTGGTATGGCAGGCCAATTAAAGTCGAGGTTAACATCTCCTACCGCATCCGCTTCGATTTCGGGTGCGATCGCCTCTGACTCAAAAGGAGTTCCTATCGCTGCACTCAAGTCCAGCAGGTCGTCTGCTTCGGTTCTCGGCATTGTTTCTTCAAGCCACAAATCTGTGTTGTCATCCAACATCAGTTCATCGAGAACATCGCCATTGTCTGCTCTGGCCTGTGGGGTTTCAAACAGATCCAAGTTGCTAAAGTCGGGTTCTTCTTCCCAACCCGCTGCCGTTAAATCAACTTCATCTTCTAACAGGCTACCCATCTCCAAATCGCCTGTCAAAGCTGTACTCGTACTCTGCTCATCCTCAAACACAAAATCTAGCAAATCGTTACCAGTAGCGGCGATTGGCTCGGCGGCAGAAACACTATCGAGTACCTGCAAATCCTCGCTCGACCAATCTGTAGCCCAGTCCGACCCTTCTGTAGACACGATCGATGGAGTTTCTAACTCTTCTAAAACTTCCTGGTTGCTATTCTCGGCTGCTTCGCCAAACAGCGTTCCTGTTGTCATCAATTCCCAGTCTGACGACTCCTGATTAGTCGCTGCTGCCTCGATCGAGTCATTTTCGTTTTCGTTAGTATCTATACCCGCAGCACCGAACAGATATTCATCCGAATCCGACGCTAACGCTTCAGATTCTGTCGCCAAGAGTGCCAAGTCCAAATTCTCAGAGGTAAGAATGCCTAATAAATCTTCGTCTGTAGCAGTCGAAAGCGACTCGCTAAGCGGGTTGGTATTCTCCTGTTGCTCAAAGCCTTCATCTTCTAGGAAACTGTCACTCCAGAGATTGGCTAAATTCTCTGACGGGGTTGCTTCTGAAGCTGCGCTTGAGGCATCTGCCGCAAACAGCAGGTCAGAAAAATCATCTTCATCTGCATTTCCATCTCCATCTGACACGCTATCTGCGAACAATTGTGCGGCATCTTCCCGTTCGCTTTCCGCTGAAGGCGTTTCGCCTTCCTCTACTAAGTCTTCTCCAAATCCAAATAGAGTCAAATCATCTTCCTCGGTTGCTGGAGTGGTAGATTTTCCTAACCCATCTGTATCACCACCCAGTAAGTCAGAAAAGTCGTTTTCTTGTTCAAGATTTAACCATTCCTGACGCTCTGTGCCCATATTCTCTGCCCCATCGCCAATGACTTGTTCTTCTTGCCAGGTTTCGTCCAGATCCGGGGCTTCCCCTTCAAACAAATCAGCAAGGCTATTGAGTTCTGCCATACCGACTTCCGGCCCGTTGGGATCGGCTGGATGATTAGCAGATTCCTTACCCCGCCCTGATTTGATACTCGGTTGAGAGAACGTCGTCTCTGAATTCGCGGAAGTGAAAGAGGGTTCCTTCAACCCAGCCCCCGATTCACCAGATCCAAACCGTTCTTCTTGGATAAAGGTCTCTGAGTAGTTGAAACGGTCGGTTGCTTTTGGTCGGCTTTGACGGGCATTCCCAGCTTCTGTTGGGGTCATAGAATGCTGCGATTGTACAGACGCGATTCGGGTCTGTACAATCGCAGTCGTTGCTCCAGCTAGCTCTTGGGTTGAATAGATGAGCGCGGGTTCGGCATCCAGTTGAGCTAAAAGCGATGGAGTGGCGGAGGATGGTAGGAGTGCATTGAGCTGAGAACTCGGCTCAATTGAGCTAGCGCGACCTGCTAGCACCAGTTCTTGGGCTTGTTTAATTTCTTTAATAACGACCGTAGCCAGAGTGCGATAGGAATTTTCTGGATTTGCGATCGCGCTTGCCGAAGCCTGAATCAGTTCTGACCACTTCGGGCATTCATATTGTTCGCCCATCCGTTCCAAAGAGCCGCAGATTTCCTGAAGCTGTTGTCTGCACCTGGGTTGGTCGGTTTGTTTAAATAGCTGCAACATTTCGCGCAGCTGGTTGAGTACGTCGCTTTGAAAGCGTTTTTGGGCTTGCCCATCTCGAAGGTAGCCGCCTGCCGCCGTTGCCGCCCCTGTCTCTTGAGCGCCGCTAGCCGCCTCTAAGGAGACATTCCCGCCAGCCCCATTCACTAGGAATGCCATATGCTGGTTCAGTTCCTCAAATACCGGCTCGACGCCTGACATGATACCGTTAGCAATCTCCTCAGTTAAACCAAATGGGCCGCTGAGTTGTTCTATCAGTTCCTTGAGGGTATCGGAAACCTTCAAAAAGAGGGACTCTAGTTTTTGGTCAATCTTCACCGGACACTCTTTGAGGACTTTGAAGCAGTCTTCTAAGCGGTGGGAGGTTCTCTGAATACTGTTGATTCCCAGCATTGCCGCCCCGCCTTTGACCGAATGGGCGGCGCGGAAAACTTCATTCACCATTTCAGAATCTTCAATGGTGCTTTGCAGATTCACCAATCCCTGTTCAATGGTATTGAGGTGGTCTTTCGCCTCCTCAATGAAGTAGCCCATGATTCGCTGTTGTTGCTCCGGCTGCATAGCAGTATCCTTCGAGAGTGCTGAGTCCTATTGACGCCCATACGGCGGCTTCCCGTAGGGAGTGCTGAGTAGGAGAAAGAAGATTTTTTCTCCACTAGATTGCTTTTAATGTACCCAATCTATACAGAATCGACATCATTGATTTTTGCTCGATTTGTAGAAACCCCATTTATCGCGTTTCCAGGGTAATTTTCAGTCGTTTTTGCCCCACAATTTCTGATTTCTCAATTTATTTCCCTTCAGTAGCTTCGATGCGGAAGCGTTCGACGGAAGTTAGCAGGTCTCGTGCCACTCCGACCAAGTTTTGCAGCGCAGTGGATACCCGTTGCGCTTCCTGGGAAGTTTCTTGCGCGGTCAGTTCCACCGATTGCATCACCTGGGCAACAGCAGAAGAAGTTTCTGTCTGTTCCACGGTGTCAGCAGTAATCGAGCGAACCAGGGCGTCGATCCGATTTGACACCTGAATGATGTCTTCCAAACTCCGCTTCGCCTGTTCTGCCCGCTTCGTTCCATCAATTACCTGTTGAGTACCTTCCTCCATTGCCATCATCACCGAACCCGTTTCGCTCTGGATTTGCAGCACAATCTGTTCAATTTCCTTCAAAGCTTTCGCAGCTCGGTCTGCAAGTTGTCGCACTTCATCTGCCACCACAGCAAAGCCCCGACCCGCCTCACCGGCGCGTGCTGCTTCAATACTTGCATTGAGTGCTAGGAGGTTGGTTCGGGAAGCGATCCCTGAAATTAACGCGACAATCTTAGAAATTTCCTGAGAAGATTCAGCAAGGCGCTTGACTTTTCGAGTCGTTTCTGCAACGGTTTCCCGAATTTGCAGAATTCCTGCCACCGTTCGTTCTACGGATTCACCACCCTTCAAGGCTGTGGCAGAGGCGGCGCGGGCGACTTCTTCTGCTTCTCTCGCATTTTCAGCAACCCGCTGAATCGAGCCAGTCATTACCTGAACCGAGTTGAGAGTCACCGCCAGCTCTTCTGCCTGTCGCAGCGCATCGGAAGACAAACCGCGAGCAAATACTTCACTGTCAGTCGCTCCTCTACTGACTTGTCGAGCCGCCATCTTCACCTGTTGAACGATTTCCCGCAGGTTTTGAATGGTCAGGTTAAAGGAGTCGGCAACGGCTCCCAAAACGTCTGCGGTGACTTCTGCCTGCACGGTCAGATCCCCACGGGCAGCACCTTCTACATCATCCAGCAGTCGAATCACTTGACGTTGCAAGTCTTCTTTTGCTTGTTCTTGCTCTTCAGCTTTGCGTTGAGCTTCGGATGTAGTGGTCAGGATGACGCGAGCCATTTGGTTGAACCCAGCGGCAAGGGAACCGAATTCGTCTTCCGAGTAAACGGTTGCCTGGGCATTAAAATTGCCACCAGAGACAGACTCAAACTGGGCTTGGAGGTCTTCGGTGGTTTTTTTGATTTGCCGAGTCGTGATTCGTCCTAAAGCCAGGGTAGTCCCAAAGGTGGCGGCACCCGCTGCCAGACTCATCACCCAGCTGGTGTTACGGAGATGGGAGATTGTAGTGTTTTTACTGTCTTGGGGAGCAGCACTCGCGGAGATGAAGCTGACAAGTGCAACGACAACGGCGGAGACAATTCCGGCAGCGGCGGCAGAGATCAGCGGCTTTTTACTCAGAGGGGCGTTTTCAAAGGCAGCTAAAGGGCCTTGTTCAATGGTGACATTTGGCTCTGCTTTGGAGCCTTCTGGAGTAAAGGAAATCGTTCCGGGGCTTTGTTCGGAGGTTCCGGTGATGCTGAATTCATCATCGTGAACGCCCAAGCTTGAACTTCCGGAAGATTCGGTAAAAGTTCGCGTCTCTACCTTCCGCTTGGAATCTCCAGATGCCCTTCTTGAAGAGGTTCCCAAGTCGGAAATTCCTGCGGAGAATCCTTGGCTATTGCCTTCTGAATGGGACAGATCGAAATCCGGAATGCTCCCTAAATCGTCTCCAAAATCACCAAATTCGTCTAAGAAGTCGCTGCTACTTTCATTGAGCCGGTTGCGCTGTTGATTTTCTGAGGAGAACGAGTCATAGCCAATGGCATCGTCAAAGGCTTCAAAGTCAAATTGGTCATTTCGGGTATTCCCGTTTTGATCGGAATGGGCGACATAAGTAGCATCGTCTTCGTAGGGATGAGTCTCAAACGGGCGGTGACGGGATCTAGTGGGATCGTTGCTACTGGTATAAGGTTCGGTATCGCCTAAGGCATCCTGACTGTCATATCCGAAACTTTCCTCCTCTGTTCTTCTGGATTCCAGCTCTCCGGATCTCATTAACAGTGTTTCGTCTTCCAGAGGAAAGTAATTGAAATTGGGTTCTTCTAAAGTGTCGGAAGAATTGGGAATTTCAAATGTCGAATTGTCATTCTCGAAGTTGCCCGATGGCATTTGAAATTCACGATCCGCCGTTTGATCGAAGTCAGTAAAGGCGTCGAGCGGAAATGCCTCTGCATCAAAATCTGTATTGGTTGCGGGCGATCCAGCCTCGTCATCCAGAGAACTGGGCGACCATGATTGTGCAAAGGGGTCGTGATAGGCTTCTGGTGTTTGTGCTGTTGCACTATCTGTATAGTCCGAGCTGACAAACGGATTCGCCGCTGAGTAAGACTCTATATCCTGAAAATCTCCGGAGTCGAAATCATCTAGAGAAGAGATGTCCTGAGTTGCCATCTCTGGTTCTTCTAGGGATGGCCATGCTGCGTTGGCTTCTGGAATCGCATAATCATCATGGTTGAGTGCAAATTCGTCTGGTTCCAACTCGCCACCAACGGGATCGGAAGTTGCACCAACCGATTCGGAGTAGTTTTGGCAAGAGAGGGCGTATTCTATTCCGTTGTTGGCACAATCGATAAACTCTTGGTCGTCGGTGAGCTGAGGCACCAACTCGTATTGTTCTTGCGCGATCGCGTACTGCTGTAATCCATAACAGTAAATATGACCCCGTAGAATCCGAGCATTTGGGTCATTGGGAAAATTTTCGACTAACCGATCGATGATGGCCGCTGCCTCTTCGTAGTTGCCCAGCGTGTAGGCTGAAAATGCGTGTTGATATTCTTGTGTGTAATCTGTACTTGATTTCATTTGCTTCCCCCAAAACAAGTAAAAATTAAAAATTAAAAATTAAAAAATTCATTTTGCCTTTTTACTTTTTAATTTTTAATTGATTTCATGCTGCCCATCGCGCTGAGCGAACAATTGCGACTTGGTCTAATAGTCGGAGAAACTGATTTTTCTCTTTGTCTAATAACCACTCACCCTTAAGAAAAGGTGCCATACTGTCTGGAACGTTAGTAAGCATCTGTACCTGATCGATATCGAGCCAGTCCATGCCGACAATACGCTCAACGGCTAAGCCTAACATGGTGTCCTGGTCTTCAACGGCAATCACTGGAATCTCAGGTTTGTCTGTGTTCAGGGCAGATGAATCCCCTAAAAACTGCCCGAGGTCTGCGACCCAAATCACTTGCCCGCGCCAGTTCAGCGTTCCTAACAGGAGGGGAGAAGCGTTGGGAATTGGAGTAATCCTGTCTGGTGATGGAGAAACCACTTCACGGATTCCACTGGCTCCTAGGGCAAATTCGTTACCGGATGGAACGTAAAACCGCAGGTGTAATTCACCTTCAGGACTCTCCAGTTCCTGAAATCCGGGTGAGTGATCTTGACCGCTGCCTGTTAAAAAGTCCGGATTGCCGACCATTCTATCTCCTTAGCTGTTAACTGTTAGCTGTTAGCTTTTGTTACTTCTCGAAACCTAAAAGCTACTAGAACTTTGGAGGTTAGTAGTTTTGGGCTAATGGCTAATGGCTTGTTAGCCTCGTAGCAGCTGTTTGACCGTCCCTATTAGCTCGGTTGGCTGAAAGGGTTTGGCTATGTAAGCGTCTGCACCTTGTTTCATCCCCCAGTAGCGGTCAAATTCTTCTCCTTTCGACGAACACATTACCACAGGAACATTCTGGGTTTTTGGGTCGGCTTTGAGCCGACGACATACCTCATAACCGTTCATTCGGGGCATGACAATATCCAATACCACTAAGTCGGGACAAGACTTGAGAATTTGTTCCAAGGCTTCGACACCATCAGTGGCAATCGTTACGGTTAACCCACTTCCCTTGAGGAGGTCTGAGATCATTGCCCGTTGTGCGGGACTGTCTTCTACAACCAGAACTACACTCATAACTCCCTACCTACCTGTCTGCCGGTTCAAACATGAACGCTCGTAAGCCACGATTGGTTCACCCCTCAACCATGTCATGACTTAAGTATCCCATCTAACTTTAGACTCCTGTACGGGCGCTGTTTACGAGATATCTCCCCTGCTTTGGAGAGTCGCTGGTAAACGATTGCCCCCACGACTTGCTTAGTATCTGTAGTCGGTAGCCCGTCGTTGATAGTCCCTAGTCCATAGTCTATTCCTAATTTCATCATTGAATGAAGCCCCGCCTTATCGGTGGGGCAATTTTACCCGACTCGTACATCTGTTTCTTCTATCTCTCGATTTAACTCTGTAGGGTCTAAAGGTTCTGATATCGTTGATTCCTTTTCACCAGGGCCAATATATCTCTCTAGTAGCATTAATAACTCACTTTCTCCAAAAGGCTTGGTTAGGTAGTCGGTTGCGCCTACCATCCTGGCTCTGACTCGATCGATAAATCCATCTTTGCCAGTCAGCATGATGATGGGGGTCTGTCGAAAAGCGGTTGATTTCCGGAGCATGGCACAAATCTCATAGCCTTCGAGGTCGGGCATTGCAATATCACAAAGAATCAAGTCGGGTTTGAGTTGGAAGACGAGACTGAGTGCTTTGAGAGGATTGCTAATCGCGGTTGCCTCATAACCTTGTGGTTTTAGGATATATTCGACGGTTTTACCGATGGCAACGTCATCATCGATACAGACAACGCGAGGAATTTTGTTGGCTGGGGTCGAATCGGATTCTATGCTAATTCCGACTCGGCGACTGGCTGCTGTTTCGTCGCTGGTGCAACTTTGCAGTTGTACCCAACCTTGTTGTACATAGGGATAAATTGCTCTTGCCACGGTTAAAATTTCACGATTCAGATATCGGGCTAGCTGCCGTAGGGAGGTTTTTCCATCTAGCTGGCGATCTAGGGTTTTAAAAGCATTTTCTGGCAGGGCAGCGCGTAAAGAAACTGCATCGGCAATGACTGGGCAGTGATTGGGAGATTGAATGTGGGGATGAAATTGTTTCCACTCCTGCACCTGCTTCATGATCTTGGCGACGAGGGGGGCAATTTCTAGGGTGGTAAGTTGCGGTGCTAGCGCTGGGCCAATGTCGAAGATGAAGGAGCCTTGATGAAGGCTAAGGAGGTCGAATAAGGTTTCATGCACCATACTGCGGATGATGCTGCGCCCTTGAGCAGGGGTCAAAATATGATTTTCCAACAGTGCCCACAAGTAGCCGTATTCGGGCGCATTAATCGCATCAATTAAGGGGACTTCCAGAGTTTTGAGGGAGGTTTCGGCTCGATAACGGCGTAGGTAGTCGCGCAAACGCAACAAACTGCCGGTTCCATCGCTAGCATAGGCGATTTGTCCGTTGAGGAAGAAGACAAACCAAAACGGCCCTGGTTCTTTGAGTTTCGCGTCTCGGTAGGGGATGCTGGTACGTCGCGCCCCTACATGCTCACCAGTTCCTTGGACGGGTGAGCTGTATGCCTCCACGAATAATTCACCTGTTCGCTGACCTAATTCGATCAGTTGCAGGATGCTGCGTATATCAATTTCATTTAACGTTCCCTGCATGTAATGAAAATGCGCTCCTAATAACCGTTTGAATCTGAGTTAATGTGGCATTTGTCAAGTTTTACGCGGTGCCTGCTATAAAAATCTTTACAGTTAGGTAGTTTTTCTTTGAGTAAAGGATGGAGCCAGATAATACAGTACCAGGGAAAGAGATTCTGGCGAAGGCGCAATCTTTACTGACAAAAGTCAAACCCATGCAAGTTATTTGTCTGGTTGCTTTTGCCGGGTTCAATTAGAAATGGAACTAGCCGAGAATTGTCTGTGGCAGGATTGCCTAGGATTCAAGTTAAATATTAAATAAGAAAGAAATCGAAACATATTTAGTTTAATTTAAGACTTGACGTGGCTGCCAACACGGGCTAAATTACGGAGTCTTCAGGGAGAAACTGACCAAAAGGCGATCGCGTTTTAGATCGGGGTGTGAATTCAAAGGTGGAAGCGCCTCGTGGGTCGGCACTTCCACAACAAGGTCTGAAAAGGTTAGGATCGTTCTGGTTATGAAGCCTGGGCGAGAATTATGGCGGCATGGCTCTGGTGGGACCAGAGATCGGTCAACAAGCGGGCACAAGATACATCAAGAGGACCATCAGCGTGCTGTATCTAGCAGAAGTACAAAAAAAGAGTGGCGGTGTTTTTGGTGGTGGCAAGGCCGAACTAAAACTGCTGGCTTGTCAGCAGAATGACCAGAGTTGGCGTGCTGCGTCTGATGAAGTGATTCCCGCTCCTGAAGAAGCCAATAATTTTAATGGTGGCGTCTTGGTGCTGGTTGAGCTAAGCGGGAATCGGCAAGTGCAGCGTCCGCCGACAGAGGCGGGGCGTCAGTTGGTGAATATTTTGCAGAATTTCTCTCGCCAACTGGAAAAGTCGAAAACTCAGGAAGAAGAAATTGAACAGTGGAAGCAGTCGCTGACTTATCAGAGTCAGGAGTTAAACCGGCGCGAAATGGAAATGGAAGCGCGGGTGGAACAGCTGCAACAGTTGGAGGAAGACTTTGAACGGCTGGAGGCGCAACGTCAAGAAATTGACAGTTCGCGGGAGGAAATTGAGCGACTGCGGGAAGAGTGCGATCGCAACCGCATCGAGATGGAGGGAGCGTGGGAACACTTGCGGGGCGAGCAGCGCCGCTTGGAGGAACGACAGGCGGAGTTCCAACAGGGAACGGTATTAGATGAGGAACAAGGTCAAAAGATTCGGGAATTACTAGATCGTTTAGCTTCGGCGATCGCTCCTACGGAAGCAGTGCGAGAACAACTGAATCTGGCTTTTGAAATTGTCAACGGGCAGCAGGGAACCCTAGACCAGCACTGGCAAAATCTGGAGCAACAACGCAACAATGCCCAACAGAAGCAAGCGGAAGTAGACCAGCAAACTCAGGAACTGCAAAGACGCACGGAGGAGTTAAAGCAGGCTCAAGAGGCTCTGGAAAAAGTGCGTTTAGAGCGGATGGTGCTTCAAAATTCCCTGGAGATCAAGCAGGAGTATGCTCAGATGCAGAGTCTCCAGTTGCGAAATCAGGAGGAGCTGTACGAGCAACTTCACCGTCTGGCAACAACTTCAACGGGTGTCAAGATTAGCCAAAAGGTCGATCTGGAAGCGCTGGAGAAAATGCCCCTAGGCGAGCTGCAAGAAACCGTGCAAAATCTTCAGCAAGATTTGGAAAAAGTGATGCGCTTTGTCAATGACCAAGAAGAAGAGTTGACCTTGCAGCGTCAAACGGTTGAGGAATTGCAGACGAAGATCGAGCAAGCCAGCGAGTATGACCGCCTCAGTTTGGAAAATGAGCTAGCAGAGGAGCAGGATTGCTACCAAATGCTGGATGAGACGCTGGTGGGCCAACGCATCTACCTGCGGGAGCGAGAAGAAGTTTTAAATCAACACTTGCGGGTGCTGCGGCGACGGCAAGGAATTGTGGACAATGAAGGGCAGGACAATCAAAAGATTGATTTGGGTCCAGTTCTGAGTCAATTGGAGGGACAACGACAACAACAGGCAGAGGAACTACAAAAGCTGGAAAGCCAGATTGAGCAGGTGCGGATGAGCATTCAGCAAGCTCAAGGCATGATTGACCATCAAGCTGGCGAACAGGAGCAAGAGCGCCAGCAGATTAAGCAACTAGAGCAGAAATTGCAGGAAATGAGGGTGGCGGCGGCGGAACTCGTGGGCAAGGTAAATACCTATCAGGAAACGCTACAGCCAATGCAGGATCGCCTGAATGAGATGCGGCAGAAGTTGGAGGCAATCGTGGGGACGTTGGCTCAGGTTCAGGAAACGGGTGACTATCAGCTGCAATCAATTACTGAGATGCGGCAAGTTCTCCTCACCTTGATCGGTGGTTAGTTGAATGCGGCATGAGAATTAAAAATTAAAAATCCAAAATTAAAAATGAATCGTTCTGAATTTTTAATTTTGGATTCTTAATTTTTAATTGAAATCCAAACTCCATCTACTTGTGCGATCGCGCCCCCAGGAAAGGGATCGGTTTGAGAGCGGTTGGGGGCTGTAATTAAGGCAGTCAGTTTTTCGATTTGCTCGAAGCTGGGGGCGATGGGTAGAACTGAGGCGAGGAAGTGCCGCATGACGCGACGTTGCAGGGCTAGGGGGGCTTGACGCAATACGAAACGATTGAGTCTTTTGTTAGTGTTGAGTGCTGTAGAGCCGTCTCCCTGCCCATGCTGAGAGATAAGTGGCGAGTCTTCGTTTTCTAGGGCTTGTTGCAGCAGCTTCTGAGCGGCTTCTTCAAGATATTGCACATCTGCCCGTAAAAGTTCCGCTGTCTTCGCCAGTGTTTGCTCAACTTGGGGGTTGAAGTGAGTTTGTAAGTATGGCAGTAACTCTTGGCGGATGCGGTTACGGGCATACTTGAAGTCTTGATTGGTGGAATCTTCCCAAACGGGAATCTGAAATTCTTGGCAAAATTGAGCGGTTTGTGCCCTAGTAACTTCTAGAAGAGGGCGCACCAGTTGCAGTGTTGGATGCAGTGTTGGAGTCAGCGGACGCTGCCAGGTTAGGGCTTGTAATCCATCGGCACCACTGCCGCGCATCAGGTTATAGAGGAGGGTTTCGGCGCGATCGCTCGCTGTATGACCTGTGACAATGTATGGGAAATTGTTGGTTTGGGCGATCGCACTCAAGGCTTGATAACGCCACTGCCGCGCCGCTGCCTCTGAGGTGATAGATGGCGTTTCTGGGGCGGTTTCCAAGTAATAGGAGACTTGCCAAATTCTCGCCAACTGTTCCACATGGTTAGCATTTGCTTGGGAATCCGGACGCCAGCGATGATCGCAGTGAGCAATTCCCAGATGCCATCCCCACTTTGGTTGCAAATCTAGCAGTAATTTGATTAAGCAGAGAGAATCTTGTCCCCCAGAGACTGCAACTAATAGGGGCTGGTTTCGCGGTAAAAGATGGCGATCGCGTAAAATTCGATGCAATTGGGCATGGAGAGGCGTCCAAGGGGGAAGATTAGGCATTAGCTATCATCTTCTTTGAGTTGCTGACGAATATCCTCTAGTGGTGATTCTGGCTCATCCGGGCAAAATTCTAGAGTTACTCTAACCTTTCCTTGTTTCCAGTTAGCACCGGGTCTTAGAACCTTGCAATCTATACCCTCACGAAACCACCTTAATTGCTCACCTCTGGCTCCTACCTGAGCCTGCATCTGGTTGATGAACTCACCCACTTGGAAAGTGGAGTGATTAATTAAAAGTCTCTGAGTATTTGTATTAACACACAAAACATTGTCCGCTTCTATCCGCTCGAATCCATTGTTCATGTGAATCTCCAGTTCCAGCACTTGTTCTAGATTTTTTCAGAAGTAGCCGCGAGTTTACTTGTTAGGCTGCTATTGGTTTTAATCAGTGCGATCGCTCGGTCGATAAACGTCACCGGGAGAGTGGTCGGGATTAATCTCAACCACCAAGTTTACCGTCCTGGAATTTCTCGTCAGCGGTTTGATAAATAACTCTGGGTGGAGCGATTTCCAGAAATACTTGACAAATTCATCAATTTCTGAATCGGTCATGCCAGATTTACCAGCGGCAATCATGTCGTGTTCTGCCTGCCGTCGCCACTGCACAGACAGACGATAATCAACGGGATACAGCATCATCAGCCGATCTAACCGTTCCCACAAAGGTACATAGTCCTGCAATCGGGCATTCATGTCACGGGCAAACGTTCGCTCAGCGGCGGTTAGAATCGGCGGTGGCGCGTTGTCAAAGGCAGCGGGGTCTATGGGACGGACGCCGACAAACCACCCTTCAAACAGGATGATATCGATGTCTTGGACAATTTCTGGCTGCGTCCTATCACCGGCACCTTCCCAGGCAGATTTATCAAAGCGGGGGACTGGAATCGGTTGCCCGGATGGCTGACGCAGACAGTCCAAAACGTCTAAACCCAATTGAATATCGTGGGTTCCAGGTGGTCCGCGCCAGAGCAAGCGGGGATCTTGCTTTCTTAAGGCAAGGCGATCGCGATAGGTTTTGTAAAGGTCATCCAAGGATAGGCTGAGTGTCGAGTTCCCTAGGTGTTTGAGAATTAAGGTAAGGACGGCTCCCAGAGTCGTTTTTCCAGTTACCAGTCCCCCAAAAATCCCCGGGATGAGGGGGCGTCCTAACTGTTGCCGATCCTGCGCTAGTTTTGTGGCTAAGGGAAGCCAGAGGTTCCAGAGCGTTTCTAAACTAAGGACTAGGAACTGCGGGCTAAGGACTGAGGAAAGATGGGGATAGGTTAAGAGGAACAAATGCGATCGCTTGCGGATGACTTCCTCCACATTGGCGGGTGCGATCCCAAAAGCTTTCGCCCGGAAGTCATCTGCTAGCGCCTGTGCTGCCAAATGTTCCAACTGTGCTGAAGTCGGCGTTTTTCTAGCGATCCAATCGTTAAAAATTTGGCGAAGAGAGTCCATCACGAACCAAGTTTAAAGGCTTCAATAAATAAACTGTAAGTCAGACCAATTTTCAGCGCATTCAACATTTCTGTCACTAATAAGCGGTTGGGAACGCCTTCACCTGTTGGCACAACTCGCCGGTTTCTGCCGTAAACGAACCGATTCACGGTTTCGGTGAAAAAAATTAAAAATCCAGCGGCAATCACATCCCAGTTAGCGGTTTGTCCCGCTGTTGTGGGAATAGCGGTTCCTAGAAACACGCCCACTAATAGGCTCATCACCACCAGCGATATCCGTCGCCAGGGATTGCGAAACCATCGCCTCAGCTGTTGGCTGACAACATCAAAGAGATTGTTGAGACGAGTCCTTTGCATCGTTGAGGCTGACTCCGAAGTAATGTCCTGCTTTCCAAAAGCTTTTTTTAATTATCTGATGCTCCTACCACTTCCTCGATTGGGAAGTTTTTAAAGCTAGAGACGGCGATCGCGCTAAGCGCCGCCTTAATAAAGATTTGTGTTTGTAATATAGAGATTTATTTAGAATCAAAAAATTTCTTAAAAGTAAGGGCATTCTCAATACAGATGAGATGATGTGTCCGTGCCTTCTCCTATGCCAACAAGCATACAGGTAGCCCTGGCAACGGTAATCAGGAGACAACTTAGGATTGGAGCGATCGCGCTGCGGCAATGGGGTAGCGATCGCTCCATTTTACATATTCAGCAAAGGTTTGCACTTCCTCCAAATTCATTTTCTAATCGTGAGTAACTTATAAAACGCAATAACCAAAACTCAACACCTCTCATACGCTCTATAAGATTTAAGGATTGAATTCGGAGTTTATAGAAAAAAAGGTATAAATTCAATTTGTGTCAATTTCGCGACAACTTATGCCGGAGAAATTTCTCGAAAGAAGTCTCCTCTCCTAGAATCTATTAATATCACACATCAATACTATACTTATCTAACTTCCAAAAATTAGCATCAACCTAACGGGTTATCAGCTTTCTCCTTTGCCCATTCATGAAGGAGCCAAAACGGTTATTTATCAGGGTAATAGAGAGGCTGAACAAACCTCTGTGAGTGTAAAAGCCCTTAAAGCCGAATATCCCGCTCTTGAAGAAATTTTTCGATTGAGACATGAATATAAAATTTTACTTCCTTTGGATATAGAAGAGGTTGTTAAATCACTGGCATTAGAAAACTATAACAACGGTCTAGCGTTAGTATTAGAATATTTTGACGGAGAATCTCTAGAAAAAGTTATCAAATCTCCCCTAAAAACTGATTTAAACCAGTTTATTCCGATTGCTATTAAGCTAGCAGATACCCTTGCCGCCTTGCATCAAAACCAGATTATTCATAAAGATATTAAACCAAACAATATCCTGATGAATTCTAAAACTGGTCAAGTTAAGATTATAGATTTCAGCATTTCATCGCGTCTTTCTAGAGAAACTCAGACACAAGGTAATCCCACTTTACTATAAGGCACCCTTGCCTATATGTCGCCCGAACAAACAGGGAGAATGAATCGGTCGATTGACTACCGTACCGACTTTTACTCGTTAGGCGTCACCTTTTATCAAATGCTGACGGGAAATTTACCTTTCTCTTCTACTGATCCGCTGGAACTCGTTCATTTTCACATTGCTAAACAACCTGCTTCTCCCAACCAAATCAATCCAAACATCCCGGCATCAATTTCAGCGATTGTAATGAAATTATTAGCTAAAAACGCTGAAGCTCGATATCAAAGCGCCCAAGGATTAAAGGTAGATTTAGAGGAATGCCTCGTTCAATTGCAAAGAAATGGCAAAATTGAATACTTCCTTCCAGGTCAGCGAGATAAATCTGGGCAATTGCTTATCCCCCAAAAACTGTATGGTCGTGAAACTGAAGTATCCACCCTAATGGATGCCTTTGACCGAGTCAGTGCTGGAACTACTGAGATGATGCTAGTTTCTGGTTATTCAGGCATTGGTAAATCTTGCTTGGTTCAAGAAGTTCATAAACCCGTTGTGCGTCAGCACGGATATTTTATTGCGGGTAAGTTTGACCAGTTTAAGCGAAATATTCCTTATGCTGCTCTGATTCAAGCTTTGCAAGAATTAATCCGGCAACTATTAACAGAAAGTCAGGAGCAGATAGTTTTTTGGAAAGAAAAGCTAGAAAATGCTTTGGGATCGCAAGGTAAGATTGTTATTGATGTTATATCCGAAGTCGAACTAATTACTGGAGTTCAGCCAGAAGTTCCACAACTAGAACCCAGTGAATCTCAAAATCGCTTTAACCGGGTGTTTCAACAGTTTATTCATGTCTTTACAAAACCAGAACATCCGCTGGTTATTTTCTTAGGTGACTTACAGTGGGTAGATTCAGCTTCTTTAAAATTAATCCAACTGCTGATGACTGACCCCGACAGTCAATATCTGTTAATGATTGGAGCCTATCGAGATAATGATGAAGTTAGTCAAACTCATCCGTTGATGCTAGCTTTGGACGAACTTCAAAAAACAGAAGCCGTTGTCAATAACATTATTCTTCGTCCTTTAGACATTGAAAATGTCTATTAATTAGTAGCTGATACCCTTCAAGAAACCGAAAGATCGAAAGAGATTACTGAACTCGTCTTTCATAAAACTCAAGGCAATCCCTTCTTTTTAACTCAACTGCTTCAGACGCTTCACTCTGAACGCTTTTTACATTTTGACTTTGTTGAAAGTCGCTGGCTCTGGAATCTAGATCGAATCTAAAGGATCGGGATTACAGATTATAACGTCGTCGAACTGGTTGCCAGAAATATTCAAAAATTGTCGGAAAAAACCCAGGAAGTTCTAAAATTAGCTGCTTGCATTGGAAATCAATTTACTTTAGAGGCTCTATCCATTGTCAATAAGCAATCTTTAATCAATACTGCTGACGATTTGTGGGAGGCGCTTCAGCTCACGGGGTTGTCACCCCGTGAGGATTTCTTCTCCTGGCTACTTGTTAGAGAAACGATTAGCATTGAGAGAACTTTGACAACAACTTCCACAACAGGAACAGGTTCTGCTGCACTAGATTTGGCAGCAATTGTAAAGGCGTCAATTGCGATTTAATCAGAACTTGTTCTCGAACAATTGCTGGAGAAGTTGATCCATATCTTGGTTGAGACAGCCAGAGCGAGAAAAGGAATTCTTCTGTTAAAAAAAAGCAAATCAATGGTTGCTAGTTGCTAAAAAACTTTTGGGCAAACAAAGTTGTTTGGCTTTACCTTTAATTTCCCTTAAAAGTTGCGATGATTTACCGATTTCGTTAATTCAATACATCGAAAGAACTAAAGAGACGGTGGTTGTAGACTCCGCAACTACAGAAGGACTCTTTATCAATGACCCATACATTCTGAAAAACCAACCCAAGTCTATCTTAGGGTTGCCTATCTTTCACAAAAGACAGTTAACGGGGATTTTTTACTTAGAAAATGACTTAGCTAAAGGAGCTTTTACTTCAGAACGCTTAGAAGTTCTAAAAGTATTGACATCCCAAGTCGCCATTTCAATAGAAAATGCCCAACTTTACAAAAACCTGCAAGGTTACTCTCACGCACTGGAAATTAAGAATAGCGATTTATCACAAAAAAGCCAGGAACTAGAACAAGCCCTTCACCAGTTACAACAAACTCAGACTCAATTAGTTCAAACTGAAAAAATATCTAGCCTAGGACAACTGGTGGCGGGGGTAGCCCATGAAGTAAATAATCCTGTTGGGTTCATTTCCGGTAATCTGCATCATGCTTCTGGGTATGTACATGATTTACTTAACTGAGTTAATCTTTATCAGCAACATTTTCCCAATCCACCTGCCGAAATTGAAGAGGAAGCTGAGACAATCGAGCTGGATTATCTGATGGAAGATTTGCCCAAATTGCTCACTTCGATGCAAGTAGGGACTGACCGAATTCGAGAGATCATGCAGTCTTTACGCAACTTCTCGCGGGTTGACGAAGCAATCGGAAAGCCTGCGGACATTCATGCTGGGTTAGAAAGCACGTTGATGATTCTACACCATCGTCTAAAAGCGAGCGTGGAGCGTCCGGCAATTGAGCTGGTGAAAGAGTATGGTGAGTTGCCGTTAGTGGAATGTTACACCGGACAACTTAACCAGGTGTTTATGAATATTATGGCGAATGCAATTGATGCAATCGATGAGGTAATGAGTAAGAAGATACGGGGAATCAATAATCGACCCGAAAGGGCGAATTATCCCTTGCCAAAGACTCGGATTCACACGGAAGTAATTAATGGTGAGAAAGTAGCGATTCAGATTGCTGACAATGGACTGGGAATGCCGGAAAAAGTTCGGCAACGTCTGTTTGAACCCTTCTTTACAACGAAGCCGGTAGGCAAGGGGATGGGGCTAGGTTTATCCATTAGCTATCAGATTGTCGTAGATAAACATGGTGGGCAATTGAGCTGTATCTCAGCGCCAGGAGAAGGGACGAAGTTTATGATTGAGATTCCGCTCAAGGCAGCCCTCTCAAAAGTGTTATAGGGGCAGGAAACGCCCAAAGCTTGAGTGTCTAGAAGCGTCACCCAAGATTCTTGTTTTGTGGCGTAGATGAAAAATGGCGATTGGCGCGATCGCTCACGCGAAGAGTCCGTCTTTGGCGGAGCTTTTTGCCATCAAGGAAGGTAAACTCCTGAAAGACTATCCAAAAGCTTATGATTTTAAAGGTTTACCCTGGGTTTCTGATTGCTGTGCTTTTAGGACTCATCGGGTTGGGGCTGGGACTGCTTCAGGAGCGGGTGGAACTCAATTGGGTAAAGTTAGATGCTTCGTTGCTCTCAAAAACGAATGCTTCACTGCGGGAAAATCCTCCCGGCGCGGGAAAGTTGCCGAACTCTACACCAGTTGCCTCACCTACAGACGATCGACAAATCCCGCTCATTACGACTCGTCAAGGGCCTTTACGGGTGACGAATCAAACGGAGTATCCGTTACGGCTGGCGTTGCTGACTTATCAGCCACCAACGACATCTTATGGAGAGCCAGCACACTGGGATTTTGCCCCAGGAGAAGGGGGAAGCCAGGGCGTGACTTTATCGCTGCCTGGAGGGGATTTGCAGCTAAAAAAGGGGGATATTCTGGTGGCATTTGCCCAAGATGGTTCCCGCCGGTATTGGGGACCGTATGTTGTAGGTGAGACGCCTCTGCCTGTCTGGAATGCTCAGGTGTCGGAATGGCAACTGGTTTTGCAATCTTAGGTCGTAGATAGTCAGGGGTCATTCGTTTATAGTCAGCAGTTAGGAGTCAGTTGTTGTTTCTCCTCTACGGACGAATTACCCATGACTTCTTATCAATGTACCCATTCACCGCTGACAATTTAGGGAACACATAGGTTTTGCCAGAGTCAGGAAGTGCTGCTGGGTAGGCGGGAGTCATGACATCTTGCAATGGGTGCGCTGGCGTCGCATTTCCAGCTAGATTAAGGTCTGGGAAAATGCCTTTTGAGGTTGCCCATTACTGACGGACGGTTCGGGGGTTCATGAAATTTAGGGTTGAGCGAACGGTTAGAAGTTGGTGGAAATCTTGGGAGAAGCATCCCAGCAGGCTGGCGGGTCTATCGATTCTGTGGGTGCTGGTGGTTTGCTGGCTGGCTTTTGTGTGGAATTTAGGGAATATCGGTCTGGTTGATGAAACTGAGCCGCTGTTTGCTGAAGCTGCCCGCCAGATGACGGTAACGGGAGATTGGATTACACCGTATTTTAACGGGGAGACGCGCTTTGATAAGCCGCCGTTAGTTTACTGGCTGATGGCGATCGCGTATAAACTGATTGGCGTCAATGAATGGGCGGTGCGATTGCCTTCGGCGCTGTCTGCGATCGCTGTGACGGGATTAGGCTTCTATACGTTGCGCTACTATGGGCTTCCTTCTCCGAGTGCGGTGACGGGGCAAGCTAGGGATGGGATGATAACGCAGCGTCAGTTGTGGCTATCGGCTTTACTAGGTGCGGCTGCGATCGCTCTAAATCCAGAAATGATTGTCTGGGGACGCACAGGCGTCTCTGATATGCTGCTAACCGGCTGCGTGGGTTGTGCGCTACTTTCTTTTTTTCTTGGCTATGTCAACACCAACCAACCCGCGATCCAAACTCGTTGGTATCTCGCTTTCTACGTGCTAGTTGCCTTGGCAATCTTGACGAAAGGGCCGGTCGGCATTGTCTTACCCGTTCTGATTATTGGGGCTTTTCTACTTTACCTGGGCAAGGCTCAGGAAGTGTTGCGGGAGATGTTTCCGATTCGGGGCTTGGCACTGGTGTTGGTTTTGGCAGTGCCTTGGTATGTTTTGGTGATTTTGCGGAACGGCGAAAACTACGTTAATAAGTTTTTTGGTTATCACAACTTGGAACGCTTCACAGGCGTTGTTAATCACCACTGGGCACCCTGGTATTTTTACTTCCTAGTGGTGCTGCTGGGTTTTGCGCCTTGGTCGATTTATTTGCCGGTAGCGATCGCCCGTCTCCGCTTTTGGCAGCGCGGCAAATGGCGGGACTCCCCCCGTTCCACTCATTTAGGTTTATTTGCTCTGTTTTGGTTTGCCGGGATCTTTGGCTTCTTCACCGTTGCGGTGACAAAACTCCCCAGCTATGTGCTGCCTTTAATGCCAGCAGCAGGAATTTTGGTGGCACTTTTGTTCAGCGACCAATTGAGGACTGGGGTGAAAGGATTGAGAACTGAGGAAGAAGTCGGTAGTTCAGAATTAGCAGTTAACCAGCCGGAAGGAGAATTCCCCACTCAGTCCTCAGTCCTCAGTCCTCAGCCCTCATTCCTCCGTCCTTTGTTTTGGAGTGGCGTTGTCAATGTGGTGTTTTTATCAGTTCTGGCAGGTGCGCTTCTATACAGCCCAAACTTCTTAGGATATGACCCTGCCGTGCCCGATCTGCGCCAAATGGTTCAACGATCTGGTTTGACGGTGTGGGGAGGCATCATCTGGGGGGCAACCGCTATTTGGACAGGGCTGTTGCTGCTGAAACGACGGCGGTGGCGTTGGCTGTGGACTTCAAATCTAATCGGATTTATGGCTTTTATCATCTTTGTGGTAACGCCTGCCTACTTCATGATGGATCAAGCACGTCAGATGCCGCTGCGGGAATTATCGGCACGGATCGCCCAAGTCCAGCAGCCAGGGGAAGCCATATTAATGATTGGTTTCAAAAAACCGAGTGTCGTATTTTACACGCAGCGCCCGGTGAATTACTTTGCCAAAGTTAGCTCGGCAATGGAATACATTGAAGCGATCGCGGCGACTCAACCCAAGCCACCTTCGGTATTGATTTTGACTGAGCCTAAATATTTAGAGAACACAAAAATACAGCCCAAGGAGTACCAAAATTTAGGCAAAGCTGGTGCTTATCAACTCATTCGGTTGTCAAAACAAATCGTCGCCAGTGTCCAGCATCGACACTCTAGCTAAATGCTAAATTGTTAAACTGCCGCAGCTTGCAGTCATATCAAGCCTGGATCATTGCCCGTGATTAGAACACTTCACGCCCAATCCCTCTGTCTTTTCGCTTAGGGGTTGGGGGTGGAGAGGGACAGGAAAAGCAGTGGTTCGGCAATGCTTGTTCGGCAAGCCGGCTGGAATATTAGGTGAATAAAATTTCTGGTGGCATCATGATGAAATTCGGCGTTTTGGCACGACTGAGTTTGAAAGGATGAAAGCACCATTTTCAGGAAAAAGGAAAAATTTTTGGCATCAGTGCCGATTGCCGGTTGTTTGTTGCCTAATTTTCCTTTGGCTTTTGCTAGCAATGCCGGTGCTCGCTGAAGATTTACCATCGCCGTCACCCGTCACAATAGAAACGCTGCGACAGATGCAGCAACAACTAGATCGGCAGCGGTCTAATTATTCTAAAGAACGCGATCGCTTATCAAAACTCCAAAAAGCCGCGAAGGGACAACTCAGTGGCTTGCAGCAAAACCTGGAATTAACAGGTACCCAGCTTAATGACTACCAGTACCAATTACAAAGAGCCACTCAGGAATTAAAGACGTTACAAGAGGATCTGGCGATCGCGGAACGCTCTTATCAACAAAAGCAAGCCGCCACAGTTGCCCGTTTGCGTTTCCTGCAACGCCAGCAACTCTCTCACCAAGGATGGGGAATCCTGCTTTCTAGCCAAAATCTCAGTCAATTTTCCGACCGGCGTCGCCAGATCAAATTGGTGTTTCAAGCCGACCAACAAATCTTGAAAAACTTGAAGGCGGAAGCTGACCAAATCGATCGCCAAAAAACCGAGATCGAACAGCAGAAAAACCAAATTGCTCTGATTACCCAGCAATTGCTGGCACAAAAAGCCGAATTTGAAGCTCAGACACAGGCTCAGCAGCAGCTCATTCAACGCTTGAATACTAACCGGCAAGCCTTAGAAGCCGCCGAGAACGTTTTAGCAGAGGATTCCGCAGGGATTAGCACTCTCATTCAAAAACGAGTTGCAGAAGCGAAGGCAAAAAGAGAAAGAGAAGCGGCAGCGAGCAAAGCGATTCTTCGCGGTCGCGACATTATTCGCGGATCGGGTATTTTCAGCTACCCCAGCGATGCGGGAATTACAAGCAATTTTGGTTGGCGAGTCCACCCGATTCTGGGCTACCGCCGTTTCCATTCTGGTCTTGACTTTGGGGGAAGTTATGGCAGCACGATCCGCGCCGCCAACAGCGGAGAGGTAATTTTTGCCGGATGGTATGGAGGTTACGGGAAGGCGGTAATCATCGACCACGGCAATGGCATCACTACCTTATACGGTCACGCCAGCGAAATCTATGTTTCGGAAGGACAATCTGTAAACCGAGCCGATGCGATCGCGGCGGTTGGTTCTACTGGCTTTTCTACGGGACCCCATCTCCACTTTGAAGTCCGTAAAAATGGTACACCCGTAGACCCGATTACCTTCCTTTAGACCTTCCTTTAGGCTTATGGAAACAGACTCGTATCAGCCCTAAAATGGACAATTATTCGGGAATTTAACGGCAAACAATCAGATATTCTTAGTTTTATTGCGCGAGTAGTCTATTTCAACCAAACAAGTGTCAATCTCTTTCTCCAATCCTTCTAAAATCAACAATTTTCAGAAAACACTGAATGTCATCGTCGTCGCCATGCCTGTGGTGGGATTTATTGCTGCGACCCTGGCTATCATCTTCTGGGAACGTGGGGTCCAGCCGCTGGATCTCAGTCTACTCGTAGGAATGTATGCCCTGACTTTCTTTGGCATCACTGTGGGGTATCACAGGTTTTTCACCCATCGTGCCTTTCAGGCTGGGGCATTTGTGCGTGCCTTTTTAGCGATC
Source organism: Trichocoleus sp. DQ-U1 (assembly GCF_039961925.1). Lineage (NCBI taxonomy): Bacteria > Bacillati > Cyanobacteriota > Cyanophyceae > Leptolyngbyales > Trichocoleusaceae > Trichocoleus > Trichocoleus sp. DQ-U1. Next base: position 29,925 of record NZ_JAMPKB010000044.1, read on the forward strand.
GCTGGCTGCATGGCAGGTCAAGGCCCAGTCGCCAGCTGGGTGAGCCACCATCGCTGTCATCACCTCTACTCAGATACTCAACAAGACTTCCACTCACCAAATATTCACGGAGAAGGGTTTTGGGGAGTTGTTCAAGGCTTTTGGCACGCCCATACTGGCTGGCTGCTAAACGTCGATTGGACGCCCCCATACCCCTATGTCTCGGATCTCAATCGTGACAAAGTTGTCCAAAAAATCGACCAGCTCTACATCCTTTGGGTGCTACTTTCTCTGTTAATTCCGACGCTTCTGGGTGGAGTCTTAACCGGGTCGTGGTCGGGAGCATTGAGAGGCTTAATCTGGGGCGGAGGTATCCGGATTTTCCTCTTGCACCAGTTTACTTTTAGCGTCAACTCAGTCTGCCACCTTTGGGGAAAACGCCAATTTCCTACAGACGATCAAAGTAAAAACAACCTTTTCGTCGCCATCATGACCCTCGGTGAAGGATGGCACAATAACCACCATGCTTTCCAGCACTCGGCAAGGTTTGGACTCAGATGGTGGCAACTTGATTTCGGTTGGTTAGGTATCCTCGCCCTCAATCGCTTAGGGCTTGTCTGGAATGTCAAAGTTCCATCCTCAAGCGAAATCGAACTGAAAAGCATCACTTCTTCAGCGGGATAATTTGTAAAATTGACCGATTCGCTACTGAAAGCATCTTAACTTTAGTAAAAACGTCTAACAACTAAAAGATGTTGTTAATGAAGTTAGAAAGGGTTACACCCTGACATCCGAAAATTTCCTAGGGGCACGGCAATGCCGTGCCCCTATGTTTGTTTTTGGAGATTACCCGCCTCCATAACGCGCCCGCGAATGGTGAACTCTAGGTTGCAAGTGAAAAGAAAACTTCAATGCTGCCGACCAGCACATTGAGTATTCCTTGAGTAGTATGAAGGCTAGAGCGATCGCTGACTGTTTTTCATACTTAAGATAGTTTAAGCTTTTGCTAAATCAGTACGAAACACGTAGTCTGCTTGCTCTCCGCACACAATCCTCCTGCCAGGTATGCACGACAATCAACGAATTATCCACTTGACCGAAGTCTCGGCGACCGATTTCCCCACTTCCGACTACTACAAGTACAAGTGCCGGGTGCAGATGTCCGATGAGGGACAGTCTTTGTTGCAAAAGGATTCATTTAGCCGCAAGCAGCCAAGCTGGTTATTGGATCTGAAAAACCAGGGAGACTGCACGATCGCGATTACCCTATGCTATCGGGAAGGGGACATCACTCAGCCCTGGCAAGATGCGGCAACGGTGACATTAGCGACGCAGGATTGCCTCAATGGTGAAAGCAGCGCTGAATTAGAATTTCCCATCACCAGTTGGAATCTTGCACCTCAGTTAAAGCTGAAAACGCGCCTCACCCAAAGTACCAGCGAAGGAAGTAGCAGCACGTTGACGCTGTTGGGACAGAATGGAAATCGTCGCCTCCATGCAGCAGGAACTCAGAGCAACGGCAAAACTGAATTCCAGATGCCCGAAGCGGTTCCCCTCACACCGCAAGAGGAAGTCATTGTCAAAGATGTGTGGAACAAGCTGCGGGCGTGGAAAGAATTGCAAATGGAAAAGTTCATGAAGCGCCTCTTGCTGGAGGAGCCAGAACTAGAGTACATTTTCGGGGAAGCACTGGACAGCATCAGCGACTACTTCTATGAATTCTTTGACTGTTGCGTACATCAGCTTCAGCCTTATACCCAGAATGTAGTTACAGAGCCCTTGATGGGGGTGCCTCCAGAAAAAGGGGATAGCTTCGATTCGGTTGAGGATTACGGAGCGCTGTTTGCCGATATGGGGATGCGTCCTCATCACTGGTTGAAGGCACGGCAGGTGTGGATGTGGATGCTGCCGTCGATTCCGTACCTAGAAGAGTACGATCGCGAAGATTTAGCACAAGGAACCCAATCGGCTGTCTACCGCTTTTTCAACACTCATGTGATTGTGCCAATGGTGGCGGCAATGCGTCGCTATGAAGAAGCGCTGCCCCCCGAAATGCTGCAACGGATGGCGGACTCTTGGACAGTGTTCAGCCAGAACAAGCAAGAGATGGGGATGCAGTTTTATCAAATCCTGTTTGAGAAGTATCCTTTTGTATTACCCATTTTCGGACGGGCAGATATGGATTATCTGTCCCTGCATTTGTTCCAGTCGCTAGAATTTCTGATGCGCTGCCTCAGCAGTGACAGCACCGATGACATGATGCGGGAATTACGCTTCTTAGGACAGGTACATGGCAGCGCCGGAGTGCCATCCTGTGCCTATCCGGCTATTTCTGATACCATGTTTGTCCTGTTTGAGAAGTATGTACCGGACTTTTCTCCAGAGTTACGGCAGGCGTGGCAGACGTTGTTCGATCGCGTTACGAATATCATCAAGCTGCCCAAGCTAAATGAGGAGCGATTGCTCAAAAAAGCCAAGCAGTATTTGGATCAGATTGCGCTTGAGCAGGCGTGGGAACCGGAGGATAAAGCACGACGCTGGGCAGAAATTCAGGAGGAAGTAAATGCAACAGGCACTTACACCCACACCTACGAAGAATTGGCGTATGGGGCGCAGTTGTCGTGGCGCAATGCTTCCAAGTGTATTGCCCGAATTCAGTGGAACAATATGGTGGTACGCGATCGCCGCCATGTCACCGACCCTGACGAGATGTTTCGCGAGTTAGAAGAACACCTGCGGTTTGCCACTAACGGCGGTAACATCCAAATCACCATGACCGTCTTCCGTCCCAAACAGCCGAAAGAACGCTGGGGACCGCGCATCTGGAATTCCCAACTGATTCGCTATGCCGCGTATGAGCAACCGGACGGGAGTGTTATGGGCGATCGCGCCAATTTCGAGCTAACCAAAGCCATTATGAAGCTCGGCTGGCAACCGCCGGAACCCCGCACACCCTACGATATCCTGCCCTTGGTGATTGAAGCCGCAGGCACCGAGCCGAAGCTGTATGAGTTTAACAAGGACGATGTCCTGGAAGTGGAAATTGAGCATCCCTCGATTCCAGAGTTCAAGTCACTCGGCTTTCGGTGGTATGCCATTCCTGCCATCAGCAACTTCCGCATGGACATTGGCGGCGTTACCTACGGCTGTCTTCCCTTCAATGGCTGGTACATGGGTACTGAGATTATGCGGGATTTCCTGGAAGATTGGCGCTACGACAAGACAGAGGACATCGCCAAATTGCTCAAGCTGGATACGAGTTCTGAGCAAACCTTATGGCGCGATCGCGTAGCCCTGGAACTCAATGTCGCCATCCTGTACTCGTTCCAGAAAGCGAAAGTGTCGATGGTAGATCACCAGTCTGCCTCTAAACAGTTCCTCGCCCACGATTTACGGGAAAAGAAAGCAGGACGCGAGTGTCCGGGAGATTCGGGTTGGATTGTGCCACCAGCAGGCGGGAGTACCTGCCCGGTCTGGCATCATCAGATGCGGGACTTTTACCTAGATCCTGCCTATCACCATGCTGCCGATCGTTGGGCAGTTGAAGACGGCATCGATCTAGAACAATTCATCACCACGACTGACGAGGACGACGATAAGCAAGACCGCATCCTGATTCTCTATGCTTCCGAGACGGGTACTGCCGAGGGATTTGCGCGGAAAGCTGCCCGTCAACTCCAGCGTTACAAAGCGAAAGTGATGGCACTGGATGAATACAACGCCGATACCCTTGCTTATGAGAAACTCCTCCTGATCGTGACGTCCACCTTCGGTAATGGTGAAATACCCGGAAACGGCAAAAAATTCCTTCAGTGGTTGAAGAAACAGCCGACGGGTTCCCTTGAGGGGTTGAACTATTCCATCCTAGGAATTGGCAGCACCGTTTACGAACACTTCTGTGCTGCCGGAATTTCATTAGATAAGGCACTTGCAAAGGCAGGGGCTAACCGCATTGTGCCACTGCATAAAGGTGATGAAATTAAGGGACAAGCCGACACTTTCAAACAGTGGCTAGGACTCGTCTCTCGGGTGTTAGGTGAGGATGTCACCGCCGCCGATGCCACAACCGCCACCGCACCTAAGCTGAACGTCACGTTTTTGAGTGAGGCGGAATTGGCAAATGTTGCACCTGTGGCAGTCAGTGGGGATAGAGGTGTCGAAGTTCCTGTCGTTGCAAATCAAGAACTGCTTCTAGAAGTGATTCCTGGCAGTCGTTCTACTCGCTACATCATGTTCGATATTTCTGATAGCGATTTGCAATACGAGACGGGCGATCACGTTGCGATTTATCCTTGCAATCCACCGGAGTTAGTCCAGCGATTGTGCGATCGCGTCGGTGTCACCCCTAACACCTATTTCACAGCTGGTTACGTAACTCCAGATGGCACTCAAATCGAGGATAAACCTCCCATTGCCGTCCCTACAACCGTAGGTCAGGTTCTCTCCGAAGAACTCGATCTAGCCTTGAGGGAACCATTCAACGAACTGCTTTCCTACCTGTACTCCGTAGCCCAAAATCCCCAGGAGAAACATCGCCTGGAAACCTGGCTGGAGATTCTCCGGCAGGCAGACGATAATCCCGACAATGTTTCGCTCAAGAAAACGATTGCGGACAACTGCATGAGTGTTGTCGATCTGTTCGATGAGTTTCCCTCGGCAGAGATTACCCTAGCTGCTTTACTGGAGTTGCTACCGAAGCAAAAGCCTCGCCTCTATTCGATTTCCTCCTCTCCCTTGCTCCATCCTCAGCACCTACAAATCACCGTTGGGGTGCTGCAAATTAAAACCGACGCAGGCAAAGTCCGCCAAGGACTCTGTTCAAACTACTTAGCTGGGCTGGAAGTAGGAGCAAAGGTTCGCATCGGTGTCCGTACTTCTAGCTTCCGTCCGCCTAGCGAACTCGATGCACCGATGCTGATGGTGGGACCCGGTACGGGAGTTTCTCCCTTGATTGCTTTCCTTCAATACCGGGATGCCTTGTTGCAACAAGGACAAGCCTTGGGCGATGCTACCTTATACTTTGGCTGTCGCAACCATAGTGACTTCCTTTATCAGGAGCAAATGCAGACGTGGCAGAATCAAGGGGTTCTTTCCGGTCTGGAAGTAGCATTTTCCCGTCTTGGCGACCAAAAACTGTACGTGCAAAACTTGATGCAGCAGAAGTCCCAGAATGTCTGGAAACAGCTAAGTCATCCCAAGTGTCACTACTACGTTTGTGGGGATGCGAAGATGGCGGATGATGTGTTTGACGTGATGCTCTCTATTGCTAAAACCGAAGGTGGTTTATCACACCCCGAAGCCGTCGGTTTCTTCGACAAGATGAAGCAAGAAAAGCGCTTCACGAGCGATGTTTGGGGCGTGCAGTTGAACTTCAAACAGGCTATCAAACAAGTGCAAAAAGATAACTACTCTAAAGCTGAAGGGTGGCTAATTCGAGTCCAGCAGCCAGGTGACAGTGAAGCACCAGTCAAGGAATTGGTGCAACCGCTAACTGTCTAAATTTGGGGCGGCAAGCATTAACAAAAGGAGCCTGAAGTCTTTTCGTTTCCGGCTCCTTAATTTTGTTTAAATTGATTGATGCGATGAAAAGCTGTCGCTGAAGAAACCTGGGTGAGGGTTAAGCCGAACTGCATGGGACTTGTTTGTAGAGCAATGGTTTGATGACTTTTAGCTTACTTGCTTGTCCCTTACCCTGCACTCCGGTACAAATTAGGTTTATTTTCTACTGCCGTGTTTATATATTTTGCGATGCGATCGCGTTGCGCTGACTTGTCAGTTCGCGCAGTCGTCTCGCCTGCGATTAGACAGGTGTAGAAAAATTTTAGGCGCTGTTAGTGATTAATGGTTATTCCTCTGTAGATATGAATGGTGCTGAGTTGAAAACTTAGCATTAGTACCATTTCGGCGTTGTTGCTCTACATCGTCAGGCTAAGGTTGCCTCACCGTTGGGTGAGAGCAAATCCAAAATCCCCAATTGCTACTGACACATAACCACTAACACGCTAAATCAACTATGTCATATTCTTCTGTTCCTACCGGCATCCGAGATATCTTGAGCGAACGGTTTTCTCTCCTGCCTCTGAAATTCTGCATCGATTGCTGGGGGACAGACAAGATAATGACCAATGAAACTTTTGATGACTCGCTTTCTCAACTCACTTTGCAGATTCATCATCCTGGAGTTATCCGAAGTCTAATTCTGAGTCAAGATCCTTTGGTTCTAGCGGAAGCTTACCTTCGGGGCTTTTTGGACTTTACAGGTAACATCGACGATCTGATGCGCTTAGAAGCGCTTTCCTTTACCCAATGCGATCGCAGCACAGCAATCAAAGCTTGGATGGAAGCACTGAGTCTACCCCAATTGCCTTTATCGCAGCCAGAGAAATCACCTTGGCAGAAATTGATCGCTCATAGTCGCGATCGCGACTTGGCAGTTGTTCAATATCACTATGATGTTGGCAATGATTTTTACCGTCTTTGGCTCGATCCTTTACTCGTCTATTCTTGTGCCTATTTTGAACATCCTCAGATGAGCCTGCAAGAAGCTCAGCAGGCAAAGCTTGATTTGATCTGCCGTAAACTCCAATTAAAACCCGGCGAATATTTATTAGATATTGGCTGTGGCTGGGGAGCTTTGCTACGCTGGGCTGTAACTCATTACGGAGTGAAGGGATATGGCATTACTCTGAGTAAAGAGCAGCTGGCTTTTAACCAACAAGCGATCGCGAAAGAAGGTTTGGACACCCAGCTAAAAGTCGAGCTTCTCGACTATCGAAACTTACCCCAAACGCCAACCTTTGACAAAATTGTTTCAGTTGGGATGGTTGAACACGTAGGAATTAAAAACTACCCGATTTATTTTCAAAGTGCCTTATCTACCTTGAAGCCTGGGGGTTTGTTTCTCAATCACGGCATCACCGCGTCAGAAAAATGGGACGGTTCCAGCCTCAACGAACGCTTTGTTCAACGTTATATCTTCCCAGACGGAGAGCTGTCCAGGTTGTCCGATTCTTTAGCTGTCGCTGAAGAGACGGGATGGGAGATTGTCGATGTTGATGCTTGGCGGATGCATTACGCCAAAACAATGCGCTGTTGGGCAGCTAATTTGGATGCAGTGATGGAGAAAGCGATCGCCCTCAGCAGCGAACGTAAAGTCCGATTATGGCGGCTCTATCTCATCGGTTTCGCTCTTGCCTTTGAACAGAACCACATGGGGCTTTATCAAGTCCTATTGCGGCGACGAGCAGATAAAGCGTGGAAATTGCCGTTTACCCGTAAAGATTGGTTATATTAAGAGTTTTAATATTGCTTGTTTCTACTACAGAGTGATGCCACAGCCGTCACTCTGTACAATCAGAATACTCACCGCCTTAGTAGACCACTATGCCCAGAAAACAGCAAAGCTGGATTGTTTTTCAGGCATCAAGAGCAGAATCAGCAATTCTGACGCTGTGTTGCCAGCAGATTGAACATTTAAATACAGAAGTTCTTACACTGATTCCCCGTTTAAATTTAGTCTGCGTCATTACTTTTCTGGCTAACCTTATACCAAAGATAGGCTGACAGCAACATTTGTAGCCAGATTATCAACTCCGCACTTTGGCGGACGATTACTGTATAAATACCCTGGCATATTCCTGACCAGTCGAACACTGTATTTGACTCTAGTTACCAGTTGAGACACAAACCAAATTATGCTAAAAATTCCAGGTTATACAATCACATCAAAAATTTACGAGGGAACAAAAACCGTTGTTTATCGAGGATATCGCCATCATGATGAGCAACCTGTTATTGTTAAGAGTCTTTGGCAAGAGTATCCAGCTCTCACGGAAATTGCCAAGCTTAAACATCAATATGAAATTGCTTATAACTTACCTATCCCAGGAATTGTTAAACCTTTAGAACTAGAAAAATATAATCAATATTTGTTTTTAATCTTGGAAGATTTTGGAGGAGATTCGCTACAGGATTTTCTCTTGAAAAACAAAATTGATTTAAAAAGAATTATTCAAATAATTATTAATGTTTCAGAAACAATTAGTCAACTCCATCAAAATAACATTATTCATAAGGATATTAAGCCTCAAAATATACTTATTAATCCGGAAACGGGATTGGTAAAAATTACCGATTTTAGCATTGCCTCGCGTCTGTCCAGAGAAAACCAGATGATTGGCAACCCCAATTTGCTAGAAGGCACCCTTGCATACATATCACCAGAGCAAACGGGGAGAATGAATCGCTCAATTGATTATCGTACCGACTTTTATTCCTTAGGTGTCACCTTTTACGAAATGCTAACTGGAAGGGTGCCTTTTCAATCTAACGATCCGATGGAGTTAGTTCACTGCCATATTGCCAGCCTTCCAATTCCACCCAACCATCTGAATCCAAACATTCCACCAGCGGTGTCTGACATCGTGATGAAGTTATTATCTAAAAACGCTGAAGATCGCTATCAAAGTGCCTTTGGACTCAAAGCCGATCTAGAGACTTGTCTAACTCATCTAGAAAGTACGGGGAAAATTGGCGATTTCCCACTCGGTAGACACGATATCTCTGATAAATTTCAAATCCCCCAAAAACTTTATGGTCGAGACTCTGAAATTGCTTCTCTAATGGCAGCTTTTGAAAGAGTCAGCCTTGGCTCGACTGAAATGATGCTAGTTTCAGGATTCTCTGGAATTGGTAAATCAGCTTTAGTTAATGAAATTCATAAACCAATTGTACGGCAAAGAGGCTATTTTATTTCCGGCAAGTTTGACCAATTTAAACGGAATATTCCCTATGCTTCCTTAATTCAAGCTTTTCAAGAATTAGTTCGACAACTTTTAACAGAAACCCAAGAAAAAATAGACTTTTGGAAAACACAACTATTAGAATCTCTAGGTTGCAACGGTCAAGTCATTATTGATGTAATTCCAGAAGTGGAACTCATTATCGGCAAACAGCCACCAGTTCCGGAACTTGCTCCGACAGAAGCCCAAAATCGATTAAATTTAGTTTTTCAAAAGTTTCTCAGTGTTTTTACGACAAAAGACCATCCCCTAGTCTTATTTCTAGATGACTTACAATGGGCCGATTCAGCCTCATTAAAATTAATTTATCTGCTAATGACCGATCCGGATAGTAAATACTTACTCATGATTGGGGCTTACCGAAATAATGAAGTGAGTGCAACTCATCCTTTAATGCTGACATTGGACGAACTGAAAAAGAGCGATATTGCAGTAAATAATATCTCTCTTAACTCTTTAGTTATTAATAATGTTAATTCACTGATTGCCGACACATTTAAGTCTGAATCAACAAAAACAAATTCTTTGGCAAAGTTAGTTTTTAATAAAACTAATGGTAATCCCTTCTTTTTAACTCAGTTTTTAAAATCTCTTTATGAAGAAAATTTGTTTAACTTTAACTTAAAACAGGGATGTTGGCAGTGGGATCTTAAAAAAATTCGAGGAATGCAAATCACGGATAATGTAGTTGAGTTAATGGTGATAAAAGTTAAAAAGCTTTCTGAGTCTACTCAGAAATCCCTAAAACTTGCAGCTTGTATTGGCAACGAATTCAATTTAAAAGTTTTATCGATTGTTAATGAAAAGTCTCAAGTAGAAACTTCTGGTGAACTTAGGGAAGCCCTTAAGGAAGGGCTGATTATACCCATTGGGAACGCATATAAATACGTTCAAGATTATACAGAAGATACTTTAAATGCTTCTCTCAATAATGATTTAGCTGTTGCCTACAAATTTCTGCATGACCGCGTACAGCAGGCAGTTTATTCCTTAATCCCAGAAACTGATAAACAACAGGTTCATCTCAAAGTAGGTCAGCTATTACTTAAAAATACAGATCGAGAAGAACTAGAAGACAAAATTTTTGATATAGTTAATCAGCTTAATTGCGGCAAGGATATCATAAATAATCAAGAGGAAAGATATGAACTAGCAAATTTAAATCTAACCGCTGGTAAAAAAGCAAAGCTATCTACAGCTTTTGAACCGGCATTAAAATATATAACTGCTGGAATGGAACTGCTTTCAGAGAAAGACTGGGAATTCCAGCATCCGTTAATATTATCTCTTTATAAAGAACGCGCAGAATGCGAATACCTGAACGGAAACATTGATGAATGTGAAAATTTTTTTGAAATTATTTTAAATAAAGCCGCGTCTAATTTAGAAAAAGCAAGTGTATATATTATGAAAATCATTATATATACAACTAACTTGATGAAAACTAAAGAAGCGATTGAAATCGGTAAAGCAGGATTGAGGTTATTTGGTATCTCTCTCCCCGATGGTGAAAAGGAACTAAGGAAACTAATAGAATCTGAGACCCAAAAGGTTAAAGCTAATCTGGCAGGGAGAGAGGTTAAGGATTTGATTGATGCGCCAGATATGACCGATTTGGAGAAAGTAGCTGCTACAAAGATTCTTATAAATATGACTCCACCTGCCCGATTTATTGGAAAGCATATATTTGATTCAATAATGTTAAAAATGGTGAATATATCTTTAAAATATGGCAATTCAAATGTTACTTCTTTTGCCTATATGTCCTATGGATGGACTCTGGCAGGAAGAGATGAGTTTGAATCAGCTTATCAATATGGTGAATTAGCTTTAAAAGTGAATGAAAAATTTAATAATATAACTTTTAAATGTAAGCTTAACATGATTTTTGGTTCCTATATTAGTCATTGGAAAAATCATTTGAGGACAGAGTGTGAGGGATATCTAAAAAATGGTTTTCAGGACGGAATTGAAATTGGTGATTTTCAATGGGCTACTTATTCAGCTTACTACCGAGCTGTTAAATTAACATTTAAAGGAGATAATTTGGATGAAGTATATCAAGAAGCCCAAAAATGTTTAGAATTTACCTCAAAAAAGAAAATACGCTCTTTTATTGATATGTTTTTAGTCATCCAAAAGTTTGCTTTAAGTTTAAAAGGAGAAACAAAACAAAAAACAAGTTTTAACGATAATAATTTTAAAGAAGAAGAGCATTGGGATGAATTGAAAAAAGTTCCAGCTCTTTATGTTACTTATTGTATTTTAAAGGCTCAAATACTTTATTTATACGAAGAATATGATGATGCGATGAAAGCGATCGCAGAAGGGGAAACACTGATCTCGATTCCCTTTGCGACCATCATGATACCGGAACATTATTTTTATTCTACTTTAATTCAAACAGCTCTTTATCCTACTTTGCTGGAAGCAGAGAAAGAGCAGGCAATGGAAAATCTATTGATAAATCTAGAAAAGATGAGGAAGTGGTCTGAAGCTTGCCCAGACAACTTTTTGCACAAATATTTACTAATGTCCGCTGAAATAGCGCGAATTACCGGCAAAGAGGGGGAGGCTTTGGATTTATATGAAAAGTCAATTAACTCAGCTAGAGAAAATGATTATATCCAGAACGAAGCGATAGCCAATGAACTAGCGGCAAAGTTATTTCTCGGTAAAGGATACACTGTGCTAGCAAAAGCCCATATTCTGGAAGCTCACTATGGCTATCTTAAATGGGGCGCGATCGCTAAAGTGAATCATGTGGAAGAAAAATATCCGCAGTTCTTTTCCGGAGTATCTGTAACCGGCAAAGCTGGGGGTGTGAGCAACATAATTTCTTCTAGTACTGGCAGCGATTCGGGATTGTTGGATGTAACGACAGTCGTGAAAGCCAGCCAAACCTTAGCGAGTGAGATCGTTTTAGACAAGTTGTTAGAAAAGTTGATGAAAATTGTGATTGAGAATGCTGGAGCGCAGAAAGGCTTTCTCATTCTGGAAGAATCAGGCAGCTTAGCGATCGCTGCTGAGGGAGAAGTCGATCGGGCTGAGGTAACCGTTCTCCAATTTATTCCCGTAGAATCCAGTCAGAAGGTTTCTCCTGCTATTGTCAATTATGTAAAAAGAACGAAGAATAATTTAGTTTTAAACGATGCCACTAACCAAGGCTTATTTAAATCAGATCCTTACGTTTTACAATATCAACCTAAATCTATATTATGTCTTCCCATTATTAAGCAAACGCATCTAATTGGTCTGCTTTATCTTGAAAACAATCTGACAACTAATGCTTTTACACCTGACCGATTGAAAGTTTTGGAAATGCTGTCTTCTCAAATTGCTATCTCTCTAGAGAATGCCAAACTCTATGATGAGATGACAGCATTAAATGCTGACCTCAAGCAAGAAATTGACGAGCGCAAGCAGGCAGAAAATCGCTTACGCGAAAGCGAAGAGCGATTTCGATTGATTGCCGAAACTACTCCGGTTCCTCTACTGATAAGTCGTGTATCTGACAGCCAAATTCTGTATGCGAATATGGCGTGTAGCTCAACTTTGGGTCTATCCACGCAAGAATTGATAGGTCGTCAGGCACAAGAATTTCATTACGATCCTGAGGCTCGAAAAGAGTTGCTGAAGATACTGGCTAAAAATGGGTACGTCCGCAACTACGAATTTCAGGCGAAAAAGGTAGATGGAACGCCATTTTGGATTAATTTATCCATTCAGCCAATCGCATTCAACGGCGAGCAAGCAATGCTGAGTGGATTCCAAGACATTACCGAACGCAAACGGATGGAGGAGTTAAAAGACGAGTTTCTGGCAAATACCTCCCACGAACTCCGCACCCCGCTTAATGGCATCATTGGCATTACCGAATCTTTGATAGATGGTGTAACGGGGCATTTGCCTGAGAAGACAATTTATAATCTATCGATGGTAGTATCGAGCGCTCACCGGCTATCCAATTTGATCAACGATATCCTTGATTTTTCTAAACTGAAACATGGAAATCTACCACTTAAAATCAAGCCGGTGGGAATGAGAGAAATTACCAACGTAGTGCTGACTCTCAGCCAGCCTCTAATTGGTAAGAAATCTTTGCAACTGCTCAATAAAATTTCTCCCAATACACCGTCTGTTAATGCTGATGAAGATCGGGTGCAACAAATTCTCTACAACCTGGTCGGAAATGCTATTAAATTTACTGATTCTGGTGTAGTAGAAGTGTCGGCATCTGTGGTCGAGGAGGAGCAGAAGGAAGATTCTTCTAACGCTGAATATTTACCTTATCTAGCGATTACCGTTGCCGATACGGGAATTGGTATCCCCCCAGAGAAATTTGGCAAAATCTTTGAATCTTTTGAACAAGCTGATGGCTCAACAGCAAGAATTTATGGAGGGACTGGTCTTGGTCTGGCGATTACTAAAAAGCTAGTGGAATTGCACAATGGGGAAATTTGCGTAGAATCTCAAATGGGCGTTGGTTCCCAATTTACGTTTACCCTACCCCTCTCGAAAGAGGTGAAGGTTGAAGAATTGAAGGTTGAAGAAAGGTTTAAGTTTAAAGAATTGAAACCTCGACTTGGAAACCTGCAACCTGCTAAACAGCAATTTGCAACCCAAAGTGGCGACATCAAGATTTTGATAGTGGATGATGAGCCAGTTAACGTGCAGGTGCTGGTCAACTATCTATCGGAGCAAAACTATTCCTTAACTCAAGCCTTTAATGGCATAGAAGCATTGGCAGCGATCGCGCAGGGGCTAAGACCTGACATCATTTTATTGGATGTAATGATGCCGCGCATGACTGGCTATGAAGTTTGCAAGAAAATTCGCGAACAGTATTCGCTGAACGAACTTCCCATTTTGATGTTAACTGCCAAAAATCAAGTATCAGACCTGGTAGAAGGATTTAAGTCTGGTGCCAACGACTATCTCATTAAACCAATCTCGAAAAATGAACTTCTAGCACGCATCAACCTTCATCTTCAGCTATCTAATCTGGAGGCGCTGCGGCAAGCAGAAGCGCGAGAACGAGAGAAAGCACAACAGCTAGAACTCACTTTAAGCGCATTGCAACGCACCCAAGCCCAGCTGATTCAGGCAGAAAAAATGTCTAGTATTGGGCAACTGGTGGCAGGAGTAGCCCATGAAATTAACAACCCAGTAAATTTTATTTACGGCAATCTTGCCCCTACAAATGACTATGCGCGAGACTTGCTCAATCTTATACAGATGTATGAGCAGTTTTACCCCGATCCAGTTCCAGAAATTCAGCGGGAGATTGAGACAATTGAATTGGAATATTTGAAAGAAGACTTCCCGAAAATCTTATCTTCTATGCAGGTAGGAGCCGAACGTATCCAATCTATTGTGCTGTCATTGAGAAACTTCTCGCGCTTGGATGAAGCAGAAATGAAGCCAGTAGATATTCATTCAGGCATTGAATCTACCTTGTTAATTTTGCAGCATCGGCTCAAACCCCAGAAAAACCGATTGGGGATTGAGGTGGTTAAAGAATTTGCTCGCCTGCCTAAAGTGGCCTGTTATGCGGGTCAGTTGAATCAGGTATTTATGAATATTCTCAGTAATGCAATCGATGCCTTAGAAGAGTTTTGTGGTTTATCGTTCGCGGGTCATGACCATGAACAATCAACCATGAATCATGAACAATCACCTACGATTTGGATTCGCACCTCTGTTGTAGAGGAGGATCGGGTTGCAATCCGGATTGGGAATAATGGGCCTAGCATGACAGAGGAAGTGCAAAAGAAGATATTTGACCCCTTCTTTACGACGAAGCCGGTGGGAGCTGGCACTGGCTTGGGATTATCTATCAGCTACTCGATTGTGGTGGAACGTCACGGGGGACAGATTCGCTGTATTTCATCACCCTTACAGGGCGTAGAGTTTATTATTGAGATTCCGATTCAGCAGCAAAAAAAAGGCTGATATAGACCAGGAGCAATCAAAATGAAGGCTTCTGGCGTCAGGTGCAAAGCGAATCATTTTCTTTGAGAGGCATCGCCCAACCGCTGACCAATTTACCGTAAAGTAACAGCATCTGGAATGCCCGAATTGCTAAATCCCAAAAAATGTTATACTATTCAAGTTATTAGGGCATGTAGCTCAGTGGATAGAGCATCAGATTCCGGTTCTGAGGGTCGGGGGTTCGAATCCCTCCATGCTCGTTGATGTCGATTGACTAATTATTTGTCATCGTTGTCAAATTAATGTCGTCTTGTCAAGTTATTTGACCTCATTGAAGTTAGCTTGATTTGACTACTTGTTAATGATTTACCTAGCATATCTATGCTTTAGGCATTCTCTGCTATTTTTTAAGTTTAAAAACTTCTTTTTGAAGCAGAATCTGATGCTCTATCCTTTCAACCCCCTAAAAAATATTTAACCAACTTTCAACCCACCCCTAGTTGGGATGGTCGTTGAAACTATAATTGTTGATATTGCGGCTGATGTGTCTTAATTCTTTCAACCCACCCCTAGTTGGGATGGTCGTTGAAACTCGTGGCAGTGTTAATAAAGTTACCATACTCCTCTAACTTTCAACCCACCCCTAGTTGGGATGGTCGTTGAAACCCAAAGGTCGGCTTAGATGCTTCAGCCTCTATCGACTTCCAACCCACCCCTAGTTGGGATGGTCGTTGAAACCGTCCAGTCTCCGTACTTCCCTTCTTTATAATTTGGCTTTCAACCCACCCCTAGTTGGGATGGTCGTTGAAACTTATCACTGCTGCTATTCATGACCGATATAACACTTCTTTCAACCCACCCCTAGTTGGGATGGTCGTTGAAACCACTTTCGAGAAGACTGCACTGTGTAGCATTGCCGTCCTTTCAACCCACCCCTAGTTGGGATGGTCGTCGAAACAGCGATCGCTACAACAGTTACCTGGAGGAGCTTTTAGAGGCGATTTTCGTAACCCTCTAAAATTTTCGCTTTATCTGTCCTGTATTTACAGGAGCAACCATCCCACAGAAATACTGGAATCAATATTCCATAAGGGATTCACAGTTTTCGTAAACCTCCCAGGAATTTTGCCCCCGCTTGGGTTCACGAAAAATAAAAAATTAGGGTGCCCCCTTGGTCAAGAGTAATCCCCTTGGTCAAGAGTAATTCAGTAGCCATCACTGTGGTAAACCCACATCCAGTTTGCATGGGAGCGCTCCTACCCCATAAGATTAAAGTCCTAGTGAACTTCAACTTACAAGTTAATCATTTCTACAGCCGGAACCTTAGATATCAGCATCCTGGACGGACAGCTACTAGGGAATAGAAAGTACAACTGTCTTCCGACAGTCAAACAAACCCATAATTGTCTCCAGATCAGAGGTTCAAACGAACATGACCTGTGGCGCATTTATAATTATATTCTATTGTCAAGGTACTGAGTCTAAATTAGGTTTCAAGATTTACGACGATTGCGATAAGCAGAAATTGCTACTTCTTTAGCTTTTTCTTGGGGACTTGCTCGGATGGGTTGTTGTCCTTCCTCAACAACAATACCTAATTTGCTGGCTTGGGCTTTGATATCGTTTATTAATCTTCCATAGCTCCACTGATGAACTTGAATTCGATAGCGCTTGAGGTATTCTTTTCTGTTTTTCATAAGATCCGGAAATTTCTGCTCTGCTTGCGCTTGAATCTTACTCTCAAAAGACTCACGTATATCGCCCAGCTTTGGTAACACAATACTACCTGCATGATAGGTTTGAGCAAATGTGACAATAGCTTTGGCTATTAAACGATCTATATATTCGCCTAATTGAGAATCTCCGAATTGATTGGAGCTTCCATCTCTTTGAGCTTTGTGGCGTTGATGAGATTCCTTTTGTTTACGCTGGTGTCGTTTGTTTAACAGCCCGTAATTATCTCCGAGTAATTGTTTGAAACTACGATAAGTAATTACTTTGTCTTTTGTCCCATCAACAACTGCTACTGTGGTAGGTTTATGTCGTTCTAACGCCACACCTATAAGAATATGAGGCTGACCTTGATAGGGGGGTTGGCTGGGACGGGGAAAGGGGTTGTTAAGTCGAGCTAGGGTTGATTGTTTGCGGCGGATAAAGGCTTGCTGTTTGTCATTGAGATCGCCTTTTTCCTTCATGTTGGTAAGGGTTTTGGCAATATCTTCCGCTTTTTCTTGGCAAACTTGCTCTGTGCCTTCAGCCGTCCATAAACGGGTATCTACGGTGCAGTAGAGGATGAGTTGATGAATTTTCCAAGGGTCGTCTTTATTTGTATTTGTGCTTTCTTGCCAAGCAATCCTTCCTGAGCGCAGAGTAAAAAGACCACTAGAGTATTCATTCTTACTGCCTTTTTTGATTTCTTGATCTTCGTAAAAGCGTTCAAACCATTTAAGCTGGCGTTGGTCACAGTAGATTTGAAACGTATGTTTGCCTAAGCCATTAAATTGAACACTAAGGCGACCTTTTTCGTTTTTAATCCAAGTCAAATCTTCATTAGTTTCATAACCCACTGGAAAGGGTATTGGCTTTGGTTTAGTTAGAAGTTTATTTTGCCAGGATTTAGCTTCTGACTCATCTGTGGGAGCAGTTGTAGATGCGATCGCTAATGTCTCTAGCCAGCTTTCCCATGTTAAATCTCGACCTTTGGGTATGCGACTTTCTAATTGCTGTTTTATTCGTTCAATCTGAATTTCAGTTTTGCGACGGTTTTCAGCAAATTCTTTTAAGTTTTCTTCAGATTTTTCAGGAACTTCATTACTATTTTTGAATAAGTAGCAGACGACGCAGCGAGTAAGGATGTCGTCTGCATCGTTATATACTTTCCAAAGTTTGGTATAAATACTACCCTCTTCAGAGGATAGGGAGTTGAGGAGTTCGGCGGCATTGGTGCGAATTACCTCAACAGAAGTGTTACTTTCTGCGGTTAATTCTTCATCGCTTTTGAGCATTCCTAACCAACTAATTTTCCTACTCAGTTTTTGTGCTAGGCGTTGCTGAAGTTTAAACCAGGATTTATAGATGTATTCAACGACGGCAATCGCACTTGCATAGAACCGTGCAGGTTGATTAGTGAAGCGAGGGTCAGTTTTGAGGGGTTGGCACAATTGTTTGACTATTCCAGCCGGAAGTCTGCCCTTTTTTCTCCACGTTTCAAACTCAGGATGTTGAGCCATTTGCGCCAGTAATTCGTTAATTAAGGGCGTGTTCAGGTCTGCCATCAGTTTCCAGAGATGATGGCAAGTTGATTCGCTTGCAACTAAATGACACTGAATGGTTATCTGGCTCATACTTTTTGAACATCATTGTTCAATACGCACATAAATGTATTATAACTGCCTTCTGTAAAATCAGAGGTTATGTCAGAAACATTCTTTAGCAGTAAGGAAGCGGCTGAGATTACAGGCTGTAGTTTGCGCCAGTTGCAGTATTGGCGGGAAAGGGGAGTTATTGTACCTCCGATTAGTGCCACTGGAACGGGAAGGAGTATTTATTACTCTCGTTCTGAGTTAGCTGAGTTGGCAGTGATGGAATACTGGCTATCGGTGGGATTGAGTTTTGAGGTAGCGGCTAGGGCTTTGCAGGCTTTGAAACATAAAGCGCCGGATTTTTCCGATCCAGTGGTGCAGAAGCGATTTATGTTGGTCTGGAATAGAAAGGAGAAGGATTTTCGGTTGGAGGAGTTTGAAAGGGAAGAGGCGATCTCATCTATAGATAATGGTCAACCTGTAATTCCGGTATGGTTGGACGAGATTCATCAGCAATTGGCGGTTAGGTTGAAGAGTTGAGCGCGATCGCGTTTATTGCGATAAAGCATCGCGTCACAGAACATCTTGAGGAAAAGTAAACATTATCTATGGGCAAACTGACTCTACCCCAACTGGAACGTCATCTCTTCTCGGCTGCGGATATCCTGCGGGGCAAGATGGATGCTTCGGAGTTCAAGGAGTACATCTTCGGGATGCTGTTCCTCAAACGCGCTTCGGATGTGTTCGAGCAACACTACGGGGAAATTTTAGAGAGAAACAAACATCGGGGAGAGGAAGAAGCACAAAAGAGGGCGGAAAATCCTCTGAGCTACAGAAACGCTTTTTTTGTGCCAGAGAAGGCGCGATGGGGATATATTCGGGATGAGCTGCATAAAAATGTGGCGGATGGACTGAATAAGGCATTGGCAGCACTGGAGGAACATAACCAGGCGCTGGCGGGTGTGCTGACTCACATTGATTTCAATCGTCAGGTGGGGAGAAGCCGCATTCCTGATGTGAAGATGCGGGAACTGATTAAGCACTTCAGCAGGTATCGGTTACGGAATGAGGATTTTGTTTTTCCTGACTTGTTGGGTGCGGCTTATGAGTACCTGATTGCGGAATTTGCCGATTCTGCCGGGAAGAAGGGAGGCGAGTTTTATACGCCGCGTGAGGTGGTGCAGTTGATGGTGCGGCTGTTGAAACCCCAGGAGGGAATGTCGGTTTACGATCCCTGTTGTGGTTCTGGGGGAATGCTGATTCAGTCGAAGCAGTATGTCGAAGAGTGCGGCGGTGATGCGAGAAATCTAGCACTGAATGGTCAGGATAATAACGGCGGGGTGTGGGCAATTTGCAAGATTAATATGCTCTTGCATGGGATTCGGGATGCGGATATTCATAATGATGATACGCTGTTCAATCCCTTACACGTTGAAGGCGGGGAATTGATGCACTTTGACCGGGTAATCAGCAATCCCCCTTTCTCCCAAAACTATATCCGTGAAGGAATGCACTTTTCGGGGCGGTTTATGCATGGGTGGTGTCCGGAAACGGGGAAGAAGGCAGATTTGATGTTTGCCCAGCATATGCTGTCTGTTCTGAAGACGGATGGGATGATGGCGACAGTGATGCCGCATGGGGTGCTGTTTCGGGGGGGTGAGGAGAAGAAGATTCGGGAAAGTTTTATTAGACCTCTTGCAAAAGTCGTCGCTGGGGTAATATGGGGTCTAAAATTAGACGATTGCTAGCTGCCAGTCATAAGTTTTACTCATCTTACCTTTGACTGAGCCGAAGTTCATA
>NZ_JAMPKB010000045.1:0-47063 GCF_039961925.1 Trichocoleus sp. DQ-U1
AAAATGGTTGATACTTTGCTTGCTACTGCACTTGATTTAGTCAATCCAAAACACCTACGCAACTGGTTCACAAACTGCTGCTACTGTACTTCATGAACTTGCAATCTGCTGTAATTCCTTTAGAATGCTTAAAGCAGTACGTGTTTTACCTGTACCCGTTGCCATTTCAAGAATGCCGTAATGGTGCTTTAAAAAGGCGTCCCTTGCCTCGGTTTGATGTCTCCAAGGGTCATTCTCCTTCGAGGAATTTGCTTTGTAACTGCCTTTACGCTCAGAAGCAAATGGTGATTTTGGCTCGTATGGAAGTCCTGGCTCCCATTCAGGTGGTTTATCCGGGCGTAGTCGCAGAAGCGATCGCGTCGCCGCTTCCGGAAAACCCATCACTTCCACATTTTGCGTAGTGTTATCCCACAACCGCTGAAAGTTTTCCGCTTTTCGCAGTGTCCGTTCTCTTACACCAGGGTGCCAAGAACAGAAGACATCAATACATTCAAAATTATCAATCAGAGCAGTTGAACTCTCGTTAGCTGAACCTGTGAAAGCAACAATATTGTCAGCAGCATCAGCAAATATGCCCAGCTTTTCATGATAGATGCCTTGTTTGCGGAGGTTGTTAGCTACCGCTAACTTGATTTCCAGCACCCCCTGCCCCAACAACCAAGCTAAACATGCCAATCGATCTCTGACAATTTGCTCAAACTCTTGATCTAACTCTCGCAGAATAGCACCTACAATGACTTCCTCTCGCTGCCGCAGTCCTGTAGCGATCGCCTCTGCATCTTCCTGAGACAAACAAGGAGATGCAACTAACTGCATCTTGCCACCAGTGCGAATCAGTGCGGTTAGTCCTTTAGCCGCAACTGCCATTGAGGTGCTAGAGAAAAATCCTACCGCTCGTTTGTAAACTGTAGCGTTTTCCAAGCAAGGGATGTAGAAGTTTCTGATTAGGTCACACCCATCGCTCCGATACTCTTCCTGAACGGTCAAATTTCTCAAACTCAACCCAGTTATTCCTTTAGGCGACCCGTATTTTAACTTTAGTCCCTTTTATAGCTATTATTGTTCAGTGTTTTTACTGGTAAAAATTGCACTAATATTAGTGAATCTGTAGGAATACCAATAATTTTGTAACAGTCCTGTTAAATTGAATGTGTTATTCGGTCTCATAATTGATAATTTTTTTTCATAAAAACTTCCTTAAATCAAAGCTGTCCTCCCCTAATTCTTCCTTAAATTTATCAGAGATTAATATCAAGAGTAGTCGCTCTGTATAGTTTACTGTTCCCCGCAACTCATCTTGTATAATCTCTAACCCTCCGTTGGCATATTCTTCAAAAATCCGGATGCGTTGTTCTTCGGAATTTTCATCAGTAGGAGAGAGAATTTTTATGTCTTTAGTTTCAGCGATCGATAATAACTGAATCACCCGATCGGTGCCTCTAGATACAAAAACCTCTAGGGCGATCGCACCCGGTTCCCTTTTGGAGATTTCTCCTAAAGGCGATCGCTTTCTCCGCTTTGCCCCCAAGGCTGCTGCAAACGCGATCGCATCAGCGTAGGTTTGGAAAGGGCCAGTTGTGCTATCAGATGCTACTAAGCCTTGCACCAAATCAGCTTTATCTTTCGCAATTCTGATTCTGTTTGCGCCCATTGTGTTAATATTTTTTGCTTAAATACTCATAACGAATTGAAATAGCGATCGCTCTGTTCATCTTCTAAGCTAAAATGTTCACTTTTTGCCTTGGGAACGTTTCAATCTTTGCTCCAGATATATTTTTCCCAAGCTAACCAACTCCTTGCCAAGCCTAAAAATTGTTCCCCCAAGCTCAAGAAAACCTTTCGGCTTTTTGAATTCGGTTTCTTGAGGCAAATCCACTTTTTCTTTTTTCTTGGGCTGACGAGGCGCTGGGTCAAATCCTTTAGGCTTTTGAGTCATAGTCTGATTAGAAAATAAGACTTTGCACAATGAACTTTCTTTATATTATCTGCCGAACCCATGCAGATACAGAGCGATCCTCAAATTAGGGAAACAGTTGATTCACTTGAACTTCAATCTCTGGAAAGGCAAGCGGAGAAAGCGTGGCATCTTCATCCAAAATAATTTCTTGTTGATAATTCGCTTCTCCCGGTTCGCGGAAAACGTAAACTCGTCGCGTGTTCACATCCAGAACCCAGTAATCAGCAATCCCAGCTTTGGCATAAGTGCGTGCTTTCAGCTTGCAATCTCTATTTAGAGTAGAATCTGCCACTTCAACTAACAGGAAGATATCATCGGGTGTAGGGTGACGCTCAAGATGCGGGGATCGATACGAACAACAGCAATATTGGGTTCGGGTTCTGAGTTGGGGCGCAGCGTAATTGGTAACTGCATCCGCAGGAACGCTTGATTTGTCAGTAGACTGTTGAGATAGTTGAACGCCCGTTGCATCGTAGCAGCATGGGGAGGTTGTTGAGGACTCATTTCTAGAATCTGTCCTTCTAGGAGTTCCACTTGCTCGTCAGTTGTCAGAATTTCTGTCTCGATCATGCGGTGGTACTCATCTACAGTCCACAAGCGTCTACCAGTTACAGTCATAGATTTTTAGCTGTAAAAATAGCTTGATTGAGTGTTATTAAAAGTGGGCGTCTAAACAAACAAATCGTCTACTGCCATCAACCATCCCGGCACAGCGGGTTCAGCTTCAGCCACCTCACCACGACGGTAAACTTGCGGCTTTGAGGGATGGCTAACACGATACACCTTGACAACTTCCGCCTTGAGTACATCTACATCCCATACCACCAGCGTACCCGCCGCAAAGTAATCCCGACGCTTGGCTGCCATTTCCGCTTCTGCTGCCTCACCGTAATCATTCTCGCTTCTCACTTCAGCAGCAAAAACGGGTGCCCCTTCTAAGAACTTTCCGTCGCTAGGATTGCCGATGTAGAATGCAGCATCAGGGCTGAAAGAACGGCGGTTTGGAAGATTGACAATAAAGCCGACATTATCAGGCAAAGCATAACCACTTTTGGTGCTGCGTTCGTAATCGCGCAGGCTAACATATATTTCACCTCCTGCACGTCCTGGCAGAAAACCTGTCGCCGCCATCAGTACCAATTCTCCGTTTACAATTTCCGCTTTGCCATTTTCCGGTATGCGGTATAAAGCTTCAATTGTTGTTTCTGTTTTTAAATTCATTGTGAGTTACCCATTTGTGCTGATGGTGAGAACCTGCGGCGGAGTGGAATCTGGAGGATAGAGAAAATCTACCTGTACAACTCTCTTGTCACCTGACGGCATCTTCAGCGTTACCAATGGTTCCCCCGGTTGTCCGCGTCGCTGTACCAGATGCACGTAGCGCGTCTTTTCCACTCCATTATCATCGTTGTAACGCAGCCTGACTGTGCCTCGAAAAAACACTTGCTTAGTGAGGGGATTTAAGAACAAAAGTCTATCGGTTCCTCCCTCATCCTTCAGGGGTGTTTGCACGGATACAGTAACAGTTTGGGTTTGATTAGTAGAGTTTTTCAGCGGCAAAGTGAGATTGTATTCCACCCCGTAGTTACTGTGGGCAAAATACGCCGTATCGGGGTAGCGAACTAGCATCGGGGCACTTTGAATTTGCTTTGTGCCGAGGGTAATGAGATGCAGAGTGCCTAATACATAAGAAAACGCTTTCCCCGGCTGAGGAATCGTTAAATCTGAGGAATTAGAACCATCGGTCATTTGTGCTTGCCATTGTGCCCCTTGGGACACACCCGCCACGCGGCTAAAAACTGTAGGTTCTCTGGGAGGATCTAACGGTGTGGGAATTGGATCGCGCTTCCCCGCCAAACCGCCTGTATTCAGCAGCTTTTGCCATTCAGCCAAGGTGGGTGTCCTCTCACTGCCATTGCCATTGCGGGGGGCATTCATGGCTAAATTGGCAACATAAATTGGGCGATCGCTCGACAACCGCATCATCGTGGTGCGACCATTCGATGAGGGAGCCTTCACCGGAATTGGCTGATTCATCAGCATTTGGCTTTGCCCCGGTGGAATTGTCACCTTTTGGGAGAATTTTTCCTGCCGAATCCCTCGCAGCACATCATTCATTGTCCGGCTGCCAGGGCCAGCGTAGACGGTGCCGTTAGGATTATCCTGAATATCTGGCAAGGAAATAAACGGCGCATCGGGAGTGGAAAGGTAACTTGCTGCTTGCAGCACTTCGACAGTGGCAGGTTGATCGCCGGGATTGTGCAAAATCACGCCTTGGTAAAGGGTGCGCGTTTGCGAGGAATTTTCTGCCCTGGCGATGTGGTGAGAAAATAAATCAAATCGTCCCTGGAAGGGGAAATTTAAATGCGCTTCCGGCACCTGTTTGCCTGCTGGGGGGAAGGTGGACAGCAGAATGCCTTCAGTTGTCACGAGTTCGGGACTGTTGCTGTTAAAGGTGGGAACGGCATCCAGTTTTCCCGGTAAAGCCCGCACCTCCATCGGTTGCACTTCCACCCCGGCTATATACTGCGGCGGAATCGTATAAATGTTTAACGCCCGACACATGGACGCTGCCACTTCGCCTCTGGTGGCGCTGCGATTGGGGTTGAGTTGTTTGACGTTGGGATAATTGACGACAAGGGTGCCCACGGCGGCGGAAGCGATCGCATTTTGGGCATAACTTGGAATCTGGGCCGCATCGTTAAAATACTGCCCCAGCGTCTGACTGACATTTTCCGGGATGGGATAATTCGCCGCACCTGCTATAACGCCGATTGCTTGCACTCTGGGAATGGCTTGACTCGGTTGAAAAATCCCGCCGGGATAACCCGAAAAAAAGCCTTTTTGATAAGCGGTAGCGATCGCTTTATTCGCCCAGTGGCTAGCAGGCACATCTCTAAAAGCTGTGCTGCTACGCTTTACTGGCGCATTCGGGAAGGCATTCAACATCAGCACCGCCGCCTCAGCGCGTGTCACCGTTGCTTCTGGGCGAAAGCTGCTATCCGGGTAGCCCGTCACTAACTTTCTTTGGGCTAACTGAGTAATGCAATCTTTCGCCCAATGGCTTTGAATGTCAGAAAAAGCGGCAGTACTGGGTGTTGATAAACCCAACAAAGACACAAAAAGAACGGAAGTAACGGCAGGATTTGTTAAGAATTTGAGAGTTTTAACCATTAAAAGGCTTGAATGTCAACGAGAGTCTTTGAAGTATTTTTAGACAAATTTGTTGCCAGCGGAAAGCGATGCGCGATCGCCCTGTATCTACAAAGCTGATTCAGTAATCCAAGGGAGAACCTCTTTCCTGCTATAGGAAGGTAGTAATTTTCCCCCGTTCCTTGTAGGGAAGAGGGTTGGGGGCTAGGTCTTTGATTACTGAATCGACGCTTCAGCAGCATTGCAGTAGGGATGCGCCGACCAATCTTATTTATTTATAAACCACGCAGCCATACATAAAAACCGGCTCGCTAGCCTCAATCGGTTTTGCCGATAAGTCAGCCTGCCACGCCTCAACTGGCAGGATACCATGCTCGGTTAATTGCCAGCGTCCCAATAGCGATCGGATCGTTTCGGGATTACGCATATAAACATGCGCCCCCATTGAGTCCAACAGTTCTAGCAATTCCGGATATAGTATTCCCGCTTCACCATCAAAATCCAGCGCCAAGAAACTACCCGCCGGTGCCCAATCATAGAGCTGATCGAGCATCTGGGTCATAATTTCATCAGGGATAAAGGCTGCAACACCCACAAAAACCATACCTAAACGCCGAATTGACCCCAGCACTTGTGCAACAACCGCTCGATCGAGCGTATCAAGGTTTGTCGCATCGCAGAAAGTGTAGTCAGCGTTCGAGTTCTCGGCTAAAATCTCTTGACCCAGTTTGATATTTGCTCGATCGATATCAGTATAGAGAACCTTTGCTTGCGGTACAACTTCATGCACATTCCCACAAGTTGGTAATCCGGAACCGAACACCATAAATTGGTCAATTCCCTGCGATTCGATATAGCGGGATACCTGACCAATGTAGTCTCGTAACTTGCGAAAAACGGTTGGGAAATTAGGGTATACTCCGGTAAAAACTTTGGCTGCTTCCACATCAATTGGGAAGTAATGAGAACCGCCAAGCCAATAATCAATCATCCGGGCTGTGTTGGGGGAAACTTCCATTCCTACTCCTTTCGCGGATAAATTTTAAAAAGAGCGATCGCTCTTTTTATCCTCTTTCTTTTGACTGCATTTTTAGCTAAATGATTGTAGCAGCCAGCGAGTAATTGCCCCATCATCCTCAGATTGGCTGCGTTGCAGTGCTTCTTCAACGAGAGAAAGCGTCAATCCTGGTAATACCAACGACTCTTGGATTTCGCCACTCCGCCCATCGGAAATCGAGAATGCGATCGCATCATCTGCACTCGCATCAACGACCCAATATTCCCTCACTCCTACACGTTCATAAATTAACCGCTTCATCCCCAAATCGTCATTCACCGATGACGCCCCAATTTCAATCACTAAGGCAGGGGATTGAAACTCATTCAAATTGATTGGCGAGTTTGTTCGTGGTGGTAATTGAAACTCAGCGCCGATATAATAAGACAAATCCGGTTGAAATTCGCCTACCCCTCTTTGGCGAAAAGTGGCATTGTTTAACTCTACAATTCTAATATTTCTAAGTGTAGCAAACATCTTCACTACGCTAGAAACAATAGAATTTTCCCTAGCATGAAGTGGTCCAACTGCTGCCATTTCAATCCTCATGTAGCCGTGATGATAGAAAAATTTACCCTTTTCATAAGCAGGATTATCAGCTAGTGCAATAAATTCTTCCCAAGGTGCTTTTATCCAGGTATCTGTCACTAAATTCTGTTGTACAGCCGATGATGAACTAGAAATCATAATCCACCTCTACAATCTCGGTATATTCAAACTCGTTAGGACTTTGCCTAACTAAATCGTAATCGTTTCCGTTTAATTCAATCGAATCTTTTTCGCATTCCGGCTTAGAAGAGTAATAAGTCAATACATATTGCCTACCAATCCGAGTAGCGATTTCTGCGGCTACTTCACCGCGCCATTGAGTTTTAGTGACTAAAACCACTAACTGATTTGCTAATCTGGGAATCGTCTTCGCAATTTGCCGCCGATAAATTTCATCCAAACTTCCGAAGGGAGAATCCATCACAATTGGAAACGTGCTGCTATCTGGTACCATCAGCATTTCCTTATGACTCCACTCGCGAACCCTATCGATAATGCTACCGATAAACGATAAGCTGAGAATTTGATTTTCTCCCGTAGAAGCAGCGACGGGTGACTCTGAACCGGCGGTATTTTCTACTAATGTTAGCTCATACTTTTCACTAAGTTTGGGGATATAGGGGGTAAAGGAAATCTCACTAAAAATTTCTTGTACCCGCTTTTCTAGCTGCACGCGAAACTGTTGATCCAAACGCGATCGCACTTCGGTTAATCGCTCAATTGCATCCTGGGTTGCAGCAATTCGTCGCTGGGCTAGCGCTTGCTTTGCCTCATTCATCTCATGTTTGGCAATTTGCTTCCCTAAGCTTTCAACTTCAATTTGAATATCGGCAATTTTCTGGCGATTCTCCCCTTCTTCTAGAGTTAAATCTCGAATTTTTGCTTCAATTTCATCTAACCGCTTTTGAAAGTTGCGAATTTCCTCACTGGGATCTTTTCTTAACTTATCCCGAATTTCATCTAGTTGCGTTTCTATTTGAGAAATGGTTTGTCTACACTGAGTAATATTCGCTTGCTCTGTATCCACCTCTTCCCAAAATGCCGGTGCTTGCTTATCAATTTCATCTACTTGGGCACTCATGCGAATCGCAGTTTCCTCAACAGCCGCAATTCCTGCTTTATCTAACCAGGTTTCAACACTTCCATAAGCAGCAGTTCCCTCATGCAATTCTGTACCGCAAATACAGCGGTGCTGATATAATAAATTAGTGACAAATTGCCGATCGATGCCAGAGGGTAGCTCGCCTCGCTGTCGTAAATTATCAATAATCGCTCGGAATGCTGCTGTTGTCTCTGATAATAAAACGGTGTAACCTTGGGTTGAGATAGCCCGTTTTAAGGCTTCCTGGCTTGTTTTCAGATTTTGTTGATTGACAGCTTTCTGTTCTTCCAGAGATTTTCGTTCTTCTTCTAAACTTTTAGCCGCATCGAGTTCCCGTAAATGGGCGCTAATTTCTTTTTTCAGCGTTTGTTGAGCGGCTAACTCTTCCCCTATTTCAGTTTGACGATTAGATAAGCGATCGCTTTCTTTCTCTCGCTGCTCTTTTTTCTTTAATAACTGCTGAGTTTGAGAGTCACCAATTGCTTTTAACTCAGCTTCTAGCGCTTTTTTCGTATCCTTCAGATGCTTGATAGCACGATTTAAAACTTCGACTCCCAAAAGTTTTTTCGTTGCTTCGGCAATTTCCTCTTTTTTTTCAGAGCGTACAATTTGCTCAATTCGCTCTCCATCAAAAAAGAAATACTGATGCAAACTTTCTGGTAAGATTCGCCCAATGATATCTTCTGGATGCTGGGTAGGCAATCTCCAAATTCCATCATCTCCGGCGATTTGCATATACAACTTGCTTTCGCCTTTCTCAATAGTTGCACCCTTATAAGCGCGACACTCGCGTTTTGCTCGGTAGCGTTTATCGTTATGTTCCCAAGTGACTTCTACCCAGCATTCTACTGGAAAGCCTGGTTTGGCTTCTGCAAGCGATCGCTTATTCACCAGCTGCTCTTGTGAAGCAAAAGCGGCACTAAATTTCTCGTACAATACCCACGTAAATGCATTTAACAGCGTTGTTTTTCCCGCACCATTATTGCCGTGGATAATCGTAGTATTTTCTTCCTCTCCACAGGAAAGCAAAATTTCAGGAGTTTTACCATAAAATTGCCGGAAATTGCATAATTTAATGGAAGTTAGCTTCATCGCACGACTTCCTTCACAATTGTCAAAATATCATCATTGATATTGCGCGGTTGTTTCATGTAGAGCTTATCTTTCTCCGCCTGTAATACTCGCTCAATGATTTGATAAACTTCTGATGGAGCTGTCGTAATTGGCTCCTGTACATCATTTAAATAGGGTTCTTTCGTCATTTGGCTTATCACCCTGCAAATAAATTCTATTTTATTTCCAAAACCAAAGGTATGCAAAGGTTAACTTTAAAAGATATTTTGTTAGAGAATTTTTACTGAATTGCGGTTTAATGTAAAGAATTAGAGGAGGCTCCGTGCTTAGCACTCCTTGGAAGCGATCGCTTTCGGGTGAGTAAGCCTCACGTTTTATCGTTTAAGGCTCTATTTAAAGACTGATGGAACCACCCATTGACCGCATTCGCCTGTCTCAAACAGCCAAAGATCAGTTAAGTAAGCTCAAGCGCAACACTAAAATCGATCAGTGGAATATTCTTTGCCGCTGGGCATTTTGTCGCTCTTTGGCAGAGCCAACAATCCCTTCGCCGGTGCCAATTCCAGCAGATAGTAATGTCGAAATGACTTGGCGCGTCTTTGGGGGAGAATTGTCTGATATTCTGTTAATTGCCTTAAAGCAGCGCTGCTACAACGATAGATTAGGAACCGATCGGGAGACTTTGGCGACTCAATTTCGCCTGCATTTGCATCGCGGGATTGGTTATTTAGCAGGCGATCCGAATATCAAGAAAATTGAAAATTTAATTGAAGTTGCTGAAACAATTAAAAATGAAAAAGCAAATTTTTAATTGTTTTATGGCATCGTCAAACCTTTGAGCTTTAGCTTTCTCTCTTCCTCGCTTAGCCCTTTGCACTGCACCAGTACGCCAAAACCCCCCAATCCGGTTGGATCGATGAGCTGGTGTAGGGCGTCACGACGGCGCAGTACATCCATAATGCTTTGCTGCTCGGCAATCGGACGATCGCTATGGGAAAGGGCAGCAATGCGATCGCCCAATCCCAGCGCCATCAGAAACAACGCCTGTTTCGTAAAACCCACCAATGCCAAGCCGCATCGATCGCCCCAACGCTCCAAAGCGGTAAAATCCACATGAGCGGTGATATCCTGTTGCCCAATCTGCACGTAAGGATCGTTATGGTGCCGATGCTGGTAATAACATTGAAGCGTCCCCTGACTCCGCTGAGGATTGTAATATCGAGCAGCTGGGTAGCCATAGTCAATCGTCAACAAATACCCGCGATTGAGCTTGTCGGCAACTGTACTCAGCCAATCCTGAGCGGCTAGATTAATCTCGCTGCGATAGCCATCTGCATAGGCAGCAGAGGGCAACTCAATCCCTACTAAATCAAAATACTCAGCCAGTTGAGGCGTCGAAAGTTCGCCAGTTACTTCCTCAAAATGGGTTCCATCTGGCGTAGTGACATAAATTTCTTTGAGCTTCCCTTGCGCGATCGCAAACTGATGCACCGGCAATGCATCCACCAACTCGTTAGAAAAAAAGCACCCGGTGATGGAAGCGCTGGGTATCTCCTCCAGAGAACACCACCTAACGGGTGTAGCGCCTTGGGTTTGGGCGAATATTGGGGCTAATTTTTGCAACACCTGCTGCTGTTGAGAAATTAGCCCCGCTGCCTTTTCAACGATCAGGTACTCTAAAGCATTAAAGAACGCTGGATGATGCTGGTGTAAATGCAGCAGAATATCTGCTGCTAGGAGTCCTTGTCCCGCCCCCATTTCCACAAGCGTAAATTGCGCCGGACGTCCCAAAATGTCCCACATTTGGACAAATTGCTCAGCCAGCAGTTCGCCAAAGTCGGCACCCAGATTGGGAGCGGTAAAAAAATCACCTTCCGGCCCAATGTTGACGGCGTTTGTGGCATAGTAGCCGTAGTCCGGCTCGTACAGCACCCACTCCATATACTGAGCAAAGGTAATCCGCTGGTTGGGACTGTTGGCAATGCGCTCACCAATCAAGCTCAAGAGCGATTCAGACTCGTGCATCAACGATTCTTTCAACCTTCAACCTTTACCGTTTTGAGGAAGTCTTCCACTTCAGCCGCCGTTGGCTGTGCAGCGATCGCTCCTGGCTTCATTGCGGTGATCCCACCCACTGCATTTGCATAAGTTACCACCTGCTTTGCCATTTCAGCATCAGCGAGATACTGAATGCCGTGTTTGCACAACTGATCGATGAACCCGGCAAGGAACCCATCCCCCGCGCCTGTGGTATCTACCACCTTGACGGAAAAAGCTGGCACCTTGTCTTCATTCCCACCCAAGCAGTAAGCACAGCCTTTTTCACCGCCGGTTACTAAAACGCCCTCTACTGAATCCAGACGGTAAGCGATCGCGCCAGCATCGGTGGTTTCAAATAACCATTCAGCTTCTTCGTCAGTGATTTTGAGGAAATCGACGTGCTTAATAAGTTCCTGAATCATCGGCTTGGAATCGCTGGGATCGGGCCAGAACATATCGCGCCGATTCACATCTAGCACAATTTTGACATTGTACCGATCTGCCAGTTCCAGGGCTTTCGTAATTGCCGCTCGCGCATCAGGATAAGCTAACTCCAGGCTTCCCAGGACGAGAAAATCAGCGTTTTCAAACAAAGCTTCTGGCAATGCAGACGCTTGTAGGTGCGTATCGGAAAATTCTGTCGTGTCACGAGTTTCTTTTGCAGAAGTGGAACTAACGCCAAATGCGGCAAACTCTCGTTCGCCTGATAGCGATCGCACTACATAAACTTGCCGCGTCGGTGCGGTGTCATGGCGCTGCACGCCCGTACTATCCACACCCACTTCCTGCAACAACTGCACCAATCGATCTCCCGGCTGATCCTTACCTACACAGCCGATAAATCCAGAAGGGGTTCCCAACTTGACCAAAGCACACGCCACATTTGCGGGTGCGCCGCCCGGATAAGGCGTCCAAGATTCGACATCTTCAAGCGATCGCCCCAGTTGATCGGCTAGACAATCAAACAAAATTTCTCCGAGGCAGAGAACGCGGGGATGGGTCACAACTGCACTCCTTGTCAACATGAACTCAGCCTACCAGAGCCTCTACCCCCTAGATCCGGATATTCACAGAAGCTCAAGATGATCCCAGCCTTTTTTCCGACTCCCAGATGTGGGGGATATTGTCTCAATCCCAGTCACGAACGGGCTTACCCCCAAAGGATCTTCTAAAATTAAAGAGATAGTAAGTAGATATAACTAAGGAAAAAATACTTATGGCTGGTAGCGAGACTTATACCCCCGCGACACTCTCCGAGCGAGAACTGCAAATCATTGAGCTAGTTGCTGCTGGCTTAACGAATCATGACATCGCCCAAAAGCTGGAAATCAGCAAACGAACCGTGGATAACCACATCAGCAATGTATTGACCAAAACCAAGACTGACAATCGGGTGGCGCTGCTACGCTGGGCTTTGCAATGGGGCAAAGTTTGTATCAATGAAGTCAACTGCTGTACCTTGCCCACACCGGCGGATGAAGTGATTTCCTAAGCGAGCAACCGGGAAACCCTGCGAAAAAAGACAATCGTCATTAGTCATTGGTCATGGGTTGTTGGTTATGGGTTGTTGGTCAGTCAATTATTGCGAATTGTACGGATAAGCGAATTCATGGCGAATTGTCAACTGCTTTTCAATTCGTCAATAGCTGATTCGCTAGCAAACGAATCAATCAGGGTCGCGGATTAAATAACCTACATCCCTTCACCTCGTAGATTGGGTTAAGCGATCGCGTTACCCAACGCTACATTCAGCACTCTGGTTGGGTGGTCGTAACATCAAACGCCACATCGAAAGGGCGGGGGGAATCTCCGCCCTTTTGACGTACTTCCCCGACCAGACTGAAGTTATTTAATATCTATTCCGAAAAACTAATGACAAATGACTAAACACAAACGTTATCTGCCAGTTTTAGCAGTTGGTTTATTTGCCGCCTTGAGTGGATGTCGCGATCGCGGCTTACTCACTCCACCTCCGCAACTGCTGGGAGCCTCCCTCAACAGCTTAGCCGCCGAACAAGAACCCCAATTTTCTTACGATGGTCGCTACCTAGTCTTTACCTCAAGCCGCCAAGCCCATCGCGGCGTCTATCTTTACGACGTTCAGCGCCGTCGCCTTATCCCTCTCCCCGGACTCAACCAATCGGGTGTCATCCACGAACAGCCAGATATCAGTGCCGATGGTCGCTACATCGTCTACATCTCCGAGGAACGGGGCAAACCAGATGTTTTCGTTTATGACCGCCAAAGCCTGCAATCTGAGGTCATTACCGACAATATTCTCGGTGAAGTCCGCCGTCCCACCATTAGCGGGAACGGTCGATTTATTGCCTTTGAATCCAATCGTTCCGGGCAGTGGGACATTGAAATTTACGATCGTGGCCCCAGTGTCGAATTATCCTTACCTACCAGTCGTTCGGCACCTCTAAACAGCCCTGAAGCCCCCGCCTCAACCACACCAGCGGCTCCCAATTGATGGACGCATCCCACTAAAGTTAAATAGCAGGGGTTGACCTGCTGTAGAGACATGATTAACCGCGAGTCTTCTGCAACCCTTCTAAATTTGGCTGACTCGGTAACTTTACGCTTCGTTTGTGATAAATAAACCGATGCTCTAGAAGTTCTTGTATCTGCGATTACGTTCCAACTTAACACTGACGATTGCTTTAGGCATAAGTCCGAAAAAACAATCGCGATCGCGGACGATTTTTTACAATCAGAATATTGATTAAAAATCACTTATCATAAAAATAATTTTATTTGATCAATCTAATTAAATAAATTATCGCAAACCAAACTTCAACGTAACTAGGGAAATTTTTCCTAAAAAAGTGAAATGTTCTTGTTGATGAATGCTCGCAATGCTTAAGGAAACAGAATCAGCTTCTTCTTTGGAACAGCCATTAACCGTCTTACTCGTTGACGATCAAGCTCTGGTCGGTGTAGCAATACGTCGGATGCTTGCCACTGAAGAAGATATCATTTTTCACTATTGTAGTGAACCGACTCAAGCAATTCAAATGGCGACAGAAATTGCTCCAACAGTCATCTTACAAGATTTAGTAATGCCCGAAATTAACGGGTTACTGTTGGTGCGGTTTTTTCGGGCTAATTCCGCAACGCGAGATGTTCCGATTATTGTACTTTCAGCGAAAGAAGATCCAGCAGTCAAAGCGGAAGCCTTTGCTCTGGATGTAAATGACTACTTGATAAAACTGCCAGACAAAATTGAGCTAATCGCTCGTATCCGCTATCACTCCAAAGCCTATATTAACTTTATCAAACAGGCTCGGTTGCACGCCCAAGTAGAAGCACAAGTCGAGATGCTTAGCGAGAAATCTCGACAACTGACTGAAGCCTTAACACAACTGCAAAATACTCAAGCTCGGCTCATTCAATCTGAAAAAATGGCGAGTTTGGGCCAACTGGTTGCCGGTGTTGTCCACGCCATCAACAACCCAGTTAATTTCATCTACGGCAACCTCACTTATCTAGATGAATATACTCAAGCTTTATTGGATTTGTTGGTAGTTTATCAGCAAGAATATCCTCAGCCGTCTTTAAGGATTCAGGAACAGGCAGAAGAAATCGATCTAAATTTTCTAATTGAAGACTTGCCCAGAATGTTGTCTTCCATGAAAGTAGGCGCTGACAGAATCTGTCAGATTGTTTCGAGTTTGCGTAACTTCTCGCGCTTAGATGAATCAGCGATGAAGCCGGTCAATATTCATGAAGGAATTGAGAGTACCTTACTAATATTGCAGCATCGACTGAAAGCCAAGACAGAACATTCGGGAATTCAGATCCTCAAAGAGTATGGGAAATTACCCCCGGTAGAGTGTTATGCCGGACAACTCAATCAGGTGTTTTTGAACATTCTCAGCAATGCGATTGATGCCTTGAATGATTATGACAAAGAGCGATCGCCTGATGAAATCCGAAACCATCCCAGCCGGATCGTCATCCAAACCTCAATTGTCAGCACTCAGGGTTCGGCGGTCAGCGAACACACAACTGACAATCAAAAAAATAATCAACAGGACGCACACGGCACAACGGTGCCCCTAGTTGCTGATAAAGTAGCGATTCGGATTATCGATAATGGGCCGGGTATCGGTTCCGAAGTAAAGTCACGCATTTTTAATTCTTTTTTCACCACTAAAAATGTGGAAAGAGAAACAGGGCTGGGATTAGCCATCAGCTATCAAATTGTCGTTGAGAAGCACGGTGGCAGCTTGCAATGCTTCTCAGAGCCAGGAAAAGGAACAGAATTCGCAATCCAAATTCCCATTCAGCAGCCTGCTCATCAATCTACCTTGCTGGAGTAGCCTTTCAACAACTCAACCGACGAAACCCCAACGTGACCGGCTTTTGAGCGCGAGTAGCACGAGTGGCAATCTCACAAAAATTTGCAACGGCTCAAAGGCGTAAACGCTAAAGTTGAAAAACATCCCAGTTAATCTATCTGCTTTTGGAGTAGTTCTACTCTATGACTACTGCTTCTGCTTCTTCTCAGACTGGCAACTTCTGGAGCTTTGACTGGAGCTTTGACTCCCCAGCTCCTCAACCGACACAAGATGCCGATCTCCTCAGAACCCTGAACTTTGTTCCTGGGCTAAAGGAAATCCTGATGCTGCGTCAGGTTCATGCCTTAGAACACGCCACGGTTTGGGTCTTGAGCGACACCTGTAACTCCCCGAACGCCAGGGGTACATCAACCTCCAGGCAACTAGATAACAACACTCTAGGAGGTCTTTCCACCGACCAAGGATTTTACCTCTACGGTCAAGTCAACAGCGCTGATTTGCATCGTGCTGTTCGCACTGCCCTCCGGCGCATTACCCGTGGAGAATGGAACCTCGCCGTGCATCCGCGTTGCGGCACGAATTTGTCAGTCGGGATGCTTGTCACCGCCGGACTCGCCTTGGGTATCCATCTCGTCCTGCCTCGTGGCCCCATCGAGCAACTTTTGGGTTTAGGCATCGCTACCACCGCTGCTGCCCAATTAACGCCCGATCTGGGCGGTCTTGCCCAACAATACATTACAACCTCCATTCCCTTTAATTTGGCGATAGAAGACATTTCGGCAACGCCTGACATCTGGGGTCGTCCCGCTCACTTCGTCCGACTGCGTTGGATCGAACAGTAATAAAACTTAAAGACTGGGAGGCTCAGCAGCTCCCGATCGAGTAGTACGCTGTACCTTAATGACGTAAGGGAAAAAACACTTATGGTTCAACGTGGTTCAAAAGTTCAGATTCTCCGCAAAGAATCTTTCTGGTTTCAGGATACTGGGACTGTTGCTTCCATAGACCAGAGCGGCATCAAATACCCAGTGATTGTCCGTTTCAATAATGTCAACTACGCTGGCGTTAATACCAACAACTTTGCCATGAACGAAGTGGTAGAGGTTGAAGCACCCAAGGCAGCAGGGAAGAAACCCACTACTGCCGCTTCCGGTGGCAAACAAACCACCATCGACGAGCGGACTCGCAGAACAGGTCAGGGCAACCGAGTTCTTGATGGGAAGGCCAGCGCTGCCCCAGAGTCTGGAGAAGGTAGCTCAGTCGTACAAGGCGCTCCCAACCAGGGAACTGACTCACGTTAAGTTGTGCCAGAACTGCCTGAAGTTGAAACAGTTCGCCAGGGTCTAAATAAATTGACCCTGAATCAGGAAATATGGGGTGGCGATGTGTTGCTTGAACGCACAATTGCCCACCCCCTTTCCTCTGTAGATTTTTTGGCTGGGCTTGCCGGTTCAGTTATTACTCAGTGGCACCGGCGTGGTAAATACCTGCTGGCAGAACTCTCCTCATCTGCCTGGTTGGGCGTTCACCTGCGGATGACGGGTCAGATGCTGTGGCTTGACTCGCAGGAACCATTACAGAAACATACGCGAGTGCGGCTGTTCTTTACCAGTGAGAAGACCAGTGAGAAGGAGTTGCGCTTTGTTGACCAGCGAACCTTTGGCAAGATGTGGTGGGTACCGCCAGGAACACCGCCAGAAAGCATCATCACTGGTTTACAGGTTTTAGGCCCCGATCCCTTTTCCACAGCGTTTTCCGTGGAGTACCTGGCGCTGGCACTGCAAAATCGCCGCCGTCCCATCAAAACCGCCTTGCTAGATCAATCGCTGGTCGCTGGAGTCGGCAATATCTATGCTGATGAAGCGTTGTTTCTCAGTGGTGTGCCACCCAAAACCCTTTGTGCCGATCTAAAATTAGCGCAAATTGAGCGTTTGAGAGGGGCAATTATTCAAGTGTTGCAAGCCAGTATTGAGGCTGGGGGAACGACTTTTAGTAACTTTCTCAACGTGCAGGGCGTTAACGGCAACTATGGCGGGGTCGCCTGGGTTTATAACCGCACGGGTGTCCCCTGTCGAGTTTGTAGCACACCGATTGAGCGCATTAGATTAGCGGGACGCTCCGCTCATTTTTGTCCCAAGTGTCAGGGCTAGAATGTCAGCCCTATAAAATGCAGATGGGCAGGGGTGCAGGGGAAGGAGTTATCAATTAGCTAGACAATTGACTTCAGGTTTAGGGCTGCTTCGTTGAGGTTTTGGGTGCCTGCTTTGGTTTGACCGATTCCACTCGCCGTTTCTTTTGCTCCCTGGTTGAGGACGTTCATGGCATCAACGACTTGTTGAATCGCGATCGCTTGTTGTTGGGCACTCAAGGCAATTTGTTGGCTGTTTGTAACTACATGGTTGATGGCGTTCGTCATCCCCTTGAAAGCGTCCGCCGTCTGATAAGAAAACTGTACCCCTTCTTCTACCGTCTTCGTGCCCTCATCTGTCACTTTCACGGTTGAATTAATCGCGCGTTGGATGTCAACGACGAGGGTGTTGATTTCTTGCGCGGATTTCTTGCTTTGATCGGCGAGTTTCCGAATTTCCCCCGCCACCACCGCAAATCCCTTACCATGTTCTCCAGCCCGAACCGCCTCTACAGCAGCATTCAGCGCTAGCATATTTGTCTGGTTCGCGAGATCGCTTACCAAGTTTGTAATGTTGCTAATTTGATGAGTTTGTTCGTTCAGTTGCAGAATTTGAGCTGCGATCGCTGCCACTTTCTCGCTGAGCATCGCCATCCCTCCCAGAGTTTGCTGCACGGCTTCGGTTCCCCCTTCTGCTAATATCAGAGCCTGACGCGCCCCCGCAGAGGCTGCTGCGGCTTGTTGCGCTGATTGCAGGGAAGAAGTCCCCAACTCATCCATCGTTGTCGTGGTTTGATTCACCGAACTGGCTTGAGAGACAGCGATGCGTTCTTGCTGTTCAACGGTGCTAGCGATCGCTCTGGAAGAGTGCGCGATCGCATCGACGATCTCATTAATCTGCTGGCTGATGCGCGAAGCGATTAACGAACCAATTCCCAAAGCAAATATTGCGGATAATCCGGCACCGAGCCAAACTACAATCGTGAGCCAGTACATCGCAGTATCTTGTTGTTTAGCTTGTGCCGCTAACTGATAATTTGCTTGTTTAAGCATATCCTCACGCCAGTCATTAATTCCCAGCATTCGTATAGACTTCGTTAACTCAACAGCCTCGGCAATCTTACCGCTATCGAGCAAGTTGAATATCTTTCTAGACGCCTCATCAATTTTCTGACCCGCCTCAATAATTTTAGTCAAATTTTCTCGTTGCTGAGGGTCTTGAATCTCTCCCTCTAAAAATCTAGATGCTTCTCGAAATAACTTAATTCCTTCTTCGTAGGTTTTCTCGTAGCTTTTCTCCTTGGGGAAAACCACATGACCTCTAGTATTCCGTACCATTACGGATATTCCAAGAATCATTTCATCTATTTGTATAATATTGTTTTGTATGGATTTGACCTCTTCCGCAACTTTAGCGACTTTGTGAATGTTGTAATGCACCACTCCAGCCACGCCCATTGCCAATAAAATTGGAACAGAATATCCTAGCAAAATGCGGGACTTCAGTTTTAATGGCTTATTCACCGAGTTACTCCTTTCCTGGCGACTAGCTGCTAATTGCCTGTTTGAGTGTTATTGATTACTGAGATAATCCAAGATAACTTGGTTCAGTTTAAAATAAAATAATTAGTTAGAAAAACTTTTAATCTTGCAAACCAAATGTACTTCTATATTTAGTATTAGTATATTTATTAACTTAGCTCATTTTATTTCGATTAGTGCAAAAATTCTCAATGATTTACGAAACTAGCTTCGGGGTGTTATTGAACCACAAGCCGCAAAGAGCAAATAGACGTCCGCGTTCGTGAACTGGCTTTGAAAGAGCGAGCGTTTAGACGATGTTTGAAAAGTATCAAAAGTTGATATTATCTGTTTATCCCGCCTTAGAAAGGGGATAATTCAGCTCAAATTCCTTCTTTTCAAGGGGGATCTCCACCATCTAAGCGTCTCAATTAGGACTTTTTCAGGCATCCTCTAAGTAAATTTGCTTTCAGATGATTTTCCCGCCCTCATAGAAACTAAAATAGTGATGAACTAGACACAAGGGCAGAACAAAAATATGGCAGTCAAAAGTGGCGATTTGGTTCGTGCTGTGCGAGAAAAATTAGAAAACAGTGTGGAAGCTCAAGCTAGCGACTCGCGCTTCCCTTCCTACATATTTGAAACCAAGGGTGAAGTTGTACAATTGCGGGGTGACTACGCACTCGTCAAATTTGGTCAGGTGCCAGCACCAAATGTCTGGTTACGTGCTGATCAGCTGGAACCCTTTAAGTAAACTCAACGGGTAGCTGCAACCTTGTAGGGAGACGAACCTCTAAGTAAGGTTTTAGCTTAGGGAGAGCCGACTTCCGTGGGCGGGTTGAAAATGTCCCTGTTGACAGCTGACGTGCTGTACAGGCAGTTATCACCCGCCCTTACCCTCAACGCTAACAATTCGCTAATGATTGCAATAGAGCGATTTTCTAAGAGCAACACCGCTTCGCTACCGTGTCCACCAACTTTCAATGAGTGAGAAAAACCCTTCAGTAAATTCTCGTTCCGGAGACGCTGAAGTTTTTTGATCGTCCGAATTTTTACGGATTTCAGTAAAGCTCCAGAGGGCTATGATGTACCGCATACTAGGCTCTATTCTGAATCGTTTATTTAAGCACTTTTAGTAGGCGATTATCGGGAGAAAGGAGATTGGTTCAGTTTGCTTTTTTCTGGCTTTTGACCTAAGTTTTTAGCCGAAAATTGATACAATTTTCGGCTAAAAATACTTGAATTATTAAACAATAAATGGTATTTCCACGATGAATTATTTAAATAAAAACTTTTGTATTACTGGGAAGTTATTTTCAATTTTTGTTACAGTATTCTGCCTAGTTTTGATAAGTAGCAAAGTCAATTTACCTGGTTCAGCTTCTGCACAAGACTCAAAAGTTTACTATGTATCGCCCTCTGGCGCAGATTCTAATTCAGGAACTTTGTCTAAACCCTTTCAAAATATCCAAAAGTGTGCCAGTGTAGCGACGGCTGGATATACCTGTTTGATTCAAGGCGGGATTTATCGAGAAACTGTTATCCCCGCTAATTCTGGAACTGCGGGAAAACCCATTATTTTTAAAGCTTATCAAAACGAACAAGTAACAATTAGCGGTGCAGATCCGGTTTCTAATTGGACTCTGCACAATCACCCCAGTGGAAAAGTCTACAAAGCAACAATGAACTGGGATTTAGGTGAAGGGAATAACCAGGTTTTTGTAAATGATGAAATGATGGTCGAGGCTAGATGGCCTAATATTAACAAAAACCCAGCACAAATTACCAGTAAAGACAAAGCGATCGCTGATGGTGGTTCAATTAGCAACCCAAATGCTGCTGACAATTCACGAGTCAGCGGCACAATTTTAGATGAAGCTTTAAGTGACTTTCCTACTAGTTTTTGGAATAACGCCAAAGTCAATCACGTTCCTGGTCCAAATTGGGCACCCCATACCAGCACGATTACCAGTCACACCCCTAAAACTATTAATTTTAGCGACTATCAATATTATGCAAACTCTCTAGGCTATGCTCCAAAAGCGGGTAATTACTACTATATTTGGGGTAAATATGAAGCTTTGGATGCACCAAAAGAATGGTTTAGAGATGCTTCGGGAAATTTATATTTATGGACGATAGATGGAAGCAATCCTGCAAGCAACCGTGTAGAAGTCAAAAAAAGGCAATGGGCATTTGAGATTAATAATAAATCTAATATAAGCATAGAAAATATCAATATTTTCGCGGCAGGCATCCACTCAAATAATAGTTCAAATATTTTAATTAATAAAGTCAAGCTTTTGTATGGTTCTAATTTCGCAGTGATTCCCCATCTTTGGTACGACCAAGGAGCGCCAGCTATTTTATTGGGAGGAAATAATAACGAAGTAAAAAATAGCGAAATTAGGTATGCGGCAGGAGCGGGAATTAGAATTGAAGGCAATTCGAGTAAA
This sequence comes from Trichocoleus sp. DQ-U1, assembly GCF_039961925.1. NCBI lineage: Bacteria > Bacillati > Cyanobacteriota > Cyanophyceae > Leptolyngbyales > Trichocoleusaceae > Trichocoleus > Trichocoleus sp. DQ-U1. The sequence goes on from NZ_JAMPKB010000045.1 coordinate 21,342, forward strand.
ATTACTAATTCTATTATCCACGATACAAATTACTCCGGCACTAGCAGCGCCATCCATATTAAAGGCGCAGTCAATGCAATTATGTACAACACCTTATTTGATTTAGGAACTCCGGGCGCGATCAACATCAATGAATTGACGCAGGGCAAGGTGATGTACAACGAAGCATTTAATATGGGGCGGCAAAATAGCGACGGAGGTACGGTGCAGGCATGGGGACACGATGGCAAAGGGACTGAGATTGCCTATAACAAAATTCACGATAGTCAAGCAGAATACAACCCCAGTTTGCATTATTTTGGCAGCATGGGAATTTATTTAGACGGCAACAGTTCTAACTATGTAGTGCATCACAATGTTCTGTGGAATATTCCCAAGCATGGGATTGCGATTAACAGTCACGGCACTCCCTGTTTAAATACAAATAGGCAAGTGTATAACAACACTGTAGATGGAGAGATTTGGTGGGAACCGTCTCGATCTAATATGAAAGGCACTATCCTCAAAAATAATATTGCTAAAGAATTTAAAGATACCCAGTCCGCAGGGGGGATGACAGTGGAAAACAATATTGTCATGGAAAAAGATGCGGCGGGTCAAATCACTGTTCCCGATGTACAGTTTGTAAATAGAAGCAACCACGACTATCAACTCACTGCTACTTCTGCGGCTGTAGATAAAGGTGCGATCGCTTCTCCTTACACCAATGGATTTGTAGGGAAGCAACCAGATATTGGCGCTTTTGAATACAATAAGAAACCGTGGACCGCTGGTGCCGCGATCGCTCAAGAAGATTTGTCTCTGAAATAACATTCTCCGCACTGATAGGGCGGATATTCTTCGTTCAACGATTCGGCTTGCCAATCTCCTGTTCGCGAAGCGGCGCGTCAGCGGAGCATTCGGAGCTAAAATCCCTCGGAACCTCAACCCCCAGCCCCTCGACCTCCACGGAGAGGGGAGAATAGAATATTGAAACCCTCCAAGAAGAGCGGGGAGGGGCAGGGGTAGGGTTAGGTGGTACTCCTTGTCCAGTCTTCTCCACCAAGAACCCCCTCGATCCTCTCAGACTAAGGGGAACAAGGGGGTTACTGCTAATTACTTGTATCGTCTCGTTCAGGATCTGTTGAGAAAACCCTGAATTTGTTTCAGAGCATACGGAAGAATATTAAACCCTGCCCAGCCTGCTGCTGCGATAATTGGCAGCAAAACGATTAACACGCGCCAGTCAAACTCCATTGAAGTTTCCTCTCTTATTGCTTAAAGATTTTTGAACAATTCTCATATTTTATTTTTAGGCATCGGGGGACAGTTTGATACAATCCCTTGACTTATCCAAACTCCCTAACTTTCCCAGACATCAATGGGGCGTCGTAAATCCCAGATCCGTCCCCTTGCCTGCATGAACCAAAGCTAGCTTCTCGTAGCGCCTCGCGTGTTCGATCAGTTCTGCCGTCTCAGCCTCAGAAAGTTCGCGCACCCGCTTGGCAGGCATCCCCACCATCAGCGACAAAGGGGGCACGTCCTTCGTCACCACACAGCCAGCACCGATAAGACTCCCCGCACCCACGCGCACGCCATCTAGCACCACTGCGCCAATGCCAATCAGGCAACCGCGTTCAATATGAGCCGAATGAATCACAGCGCGATGCCCGATGGTTACATGATCTTCCACAATGGTTGGCTTGCCCGGATCGCCGTGCAAAATCGCACCATCCTGAATATTTGTCCGTTCTCCAATTTCAATGCGTTCTACATCTCCTCGCACCACAGCCCCGAACCAGATGCTGACCCCCGCACCAATCTTTACCCAACCCATGACAACAGCATTCGGGGCGACAAAGGCAGCTAAGGAGAGATCGGGGCTAGGCCAATAAGAATTATCGGAACCGTAAAACGGGTTTAAATTACTCACACGATGCGCTCAGTGACTCCACAAAATAACCACACTCTTTATGGTGAGGGCGAAGCTTCACCTACACAGATATAATAAAGCCACTGGCACCGTTGGACAGATACATAGAATGCCGATACACACTCCATGATGAATCCAGGCTTACAGTACCCGATCTTTGGGCCGGAGATTCACTGCCCCCATTGCCGCCAAACGATTCCGGCCTTGACGCTAACGGATACTTATCTGTGTCCGCGTCATGGTGCCTTTGAGGCAGATCCGAAGACTGGTGAACTGATTCACTTACAGTCTGGGCGTCACTGGCGTCGGTGGAGTGATGAATGGTACCGGCAGCACACCCATCCGGATGGGATTCGGTTTGAGATTCACGAAGCCCTAGACCGGCTGTATACTCAAGGCTACCGAGCGACGCGAGTCATTATTGCCAGTCGTTATCGGGAGTTAATTAGTGCTTATCTGGAACGCAGTACCCCTTGGCGGGGGCAGTCAGATCCGCCGAAACCCAGGCTGTACGGATTGCCGGTGGAATTTAGCCCGGAACCGGAAGAAGAACCCTGCTGGGAAGTGATTAATTTCGATTTGGAAAAAGAACCGGGTATCCCTGTGAGATATCCTTATTTTCGGTTGTTTGAATAATTTCGTTCGTGATTAGTCATTTGTGATTAGTCATTGGTCATTTGTGATTAGTTATTGTCAATTGGGTAAAGACTGGCAGACGATCGCGAAGGACTAAACACTAAGGGCTAAAGACGAATGACAAAGGACAAAAATCATGCATCATGTTTCGATCCGCACGGCAAATATTCATCGCGCGATCGCTTTCTATGAACATCTGGGATTTACTGTCTGCGAACGCTTCACCGCCGGGATCACCCTCGCCTGCTGGATGGAGGGGAGTCTCGGACGCATTGAATTAATCCAGATTCCGCAACCGAAACCCGCCCCCGACGCTTTTGGAGATGAGCATTACGTCGGGTACTACCATTTGTCTTTTGATATCACTGATACGGCATCTGATTTGCCGAGTTGGTTAAATTCTTTAAAAGAACGCTTTGATGAAGCAGCGCAGACTTCTCCAGAGCAGTTTTTTCCCCTGAAGGTACTTTTAGAGCCAACTCAGCAAATGATCGGCTCAAGCGTCTACGAAGTTGCTTTCATTGCTGATACCGACGGCTTACCCCTGGAATTTATCCGCGTTTTGGGCAGCAGAGACTCGGCAAATTAAGCGGAACTAATTAGGGGAAATGATGTTGTAGGGTAGCCCCGGCAACATTATTTTTTGATTTCGTAATGTCCTGACGCGCAGATGCGATCGCTTATACACCTTGCGATCGCAGATTTTCTGAATCTCAGTCTTAGAGAGGAGGAGTATTCCTTCAAATTATGCCAAAAGTAACAGATTTCTTCACCATACAATGATTAACTTAAAAATCCTCAATGCCCCCCTATCGCATTGCTTTTTTTGAAAAATTTATGTTTTATTAGAGGGTTGGATTTATTAAATAATCTGGCAGTAAAGGACAATTTTTAATGATAATTACAGCCCCGCTCCCTAGTATTGTCTCCTCTGGCTTACTGCACTGGATAATACAGCCGCAGTTAGCCTTGCACATTCCAGATGGCTTCTTGAGCTTGCCCGTTAGCCTCGTGACATGGGTACTCGCCATCGGACTGATTGCACTCGCCCTCAATCGAGTGCAGGCTGACTACCAGGAACGGGCAGTCCCGCTGATGGGTGTGTGTGGAGCCTTTATTTTTGCCGCCCAAATGATTAATTTCCCGATTCCAGGGGGCACCTCCGGGCACCTGCTGGGTGGGACGCTCGCGGGAGTTTTACTTGGCCCGTGGGCGGGATCGCTCGTCATGGTGGCAGTCTTCATCGTCCAGGCAGTCTTGTTTCAAGATGGTGGACTGACTGTACTAGGAGCCAACATCACCAATATGGGTCTCATTGGCACCTTTGCGGGTTACTACCTCTACAAAACAATTCGGTTTGCCTTAGGACGGGATAACTGGCGGGGAATGTTAGTGGGTACGGCAATTGCAGCTTGGGCAAGCGTGTTTATTGCCTCAATTTTGACAGCAGTACAACTAGCTTTGTCCGGAACAGTGCCCTTTGGGGTAGCCGTAGGGGCAATGGCATTTTGGCACGTCCTAATCGGCATTGGAGAATCACTGATTACCGTCGTAGCAGTGAGTTATGTATGGCGATCGCGTCCCGATCTGTTGTTCGATCCACCCCGCCGAGCTGTTTCCACTGCATCTCGTTCGTTGTCACAGCGTTAAGCACTGCGTGCATCTAGTTATATAGGGAAGGGATGAAACGTTTATGAGTAGCAACCTCTCGCGGGAACGCAACCGGGCTTTTGTCATCACTGGGTTGGGTGTTGCCTTGCTGATTGCAATTTTTTTGTCTCCATTCGCTAGCTCAGATCCAGACGGATTAGACCGAGTTTCTCAGGATCTAAAGTTTGAGGATAAAGCAGCCGAAGAAGCACCCGCCCAAAAACTCCCCTTTTACGCTGTTTTTGAAGAATATGCCCTCAGAGGCGTACCAGAAGGACTCGCCACACCCTTAGCCGGTTTGATTGGAACCTTAACAACATTTGGTTTGGCTTGGGGGATTGGGAAGTTGGTGGTTCGCAATTCTGTTTCATCTTCCTCAGACTATGAAGTCCCCTCGTCCTCAGATAATCCAGATGGCCCCCTGGATAGATAAGAACTAAAGCGTAAAGCGAATGCTGCTGCACATTATTGCCGTTCAACTAGATGCTGATAGCGATCGCAAAACTCCCTGGCACTCATTAGCACCCCGGACTCGAATCCTGTGTACGCTACTCCTTGTATTTGCGATCGCCCTGACGCCAAACGGACGCTGGTGGACTTGGGCAATCTATGGGTTAGGCGTGCTAGGCGTTGTTCTCCTGAGTCGGGTGACATGGAGCATCCTGCTGAAGCGAATCGCCGTTGAGTTTGCTTTTATTGGCGTTGTACTGCTAGGCACTTTGTTTCGGGACGGCGGCGAGGTGTTGTGGTCTTGGGGAGTGCTACGGATTACTACCGTCGGGCTGATGGTTTTGGGTAGCGTGACCCTCAAAGCGCTGCTTTCGCTGATGATGCTAAATGTGCTGACTTTAACTACTTCGGTTGCAGCGCTCCTGAATGGATTAGTCGCCTTGCGAACCCCACCCCTATTGGTGGCGATTCTCGCATCCATGTATCGCTACATTAGCGTCCTAATTGGGGAGGTTAACGCCATGCGTCGGGCAGCAGCCTCTCGCAACCTGATGGGCAGCAACCACTGGCAACGCCAGGTGATTGGCAACATGATGGGAACGCTATTTATCCGTACCTATGAGCGGGGGGAGCGGGTTTATCAGGCAATGCTGTCGCGGGGTTATCAAGGACTACCGCCTGTCGAGAAGGTGCCGTCGGGCGGACGCCGCGACATTGTGGCTTTAACCTTAACCGTAATTTTGGCATTGCTGGGACAAGTGGTTTATTTATTCTAAAAATTTTTAATTTTTAATTGTTGCTATGCACCATAATCCAATATTTATCGAAAATCTTAGCTATATCTACCCTGATGGAACTCATGCACTCAGGGGAATTAATTTATCGATTAAAGCAACGGAACGAGTGGCATTAATCGGAGCCAATGGTTCGGGAAAGTCCACTTTGCAGTTACATCTGAATGGGATTCTCTTACCCGAAGCGGGAGAAATCATCATTGGAGAATGGCCTGTCAGAAAGGAGAATTTGCAAAAAATTCGGAATTTTGTGGGGCTGGTATTTCAGAATCCAGATAATCAGTTATTTATGCCCACAGTTTGGGAAGACGTTGCCTTTGGTCCGATGAATCAAGGCTTGCGAGACAAGGAACTTACCGCACGAGTGCTTCAGGCGATGGCAGCGGTGGATATCGATCCAGAACGCTATGGACAGAGGAATACAGATAATTTATCTGGAGGCGAAAAGAAGCGGATTGCGATCGCAGGCGTGCTGGCAATGAACCCCCAAGTGTTGGTATTTGACGAACCCTCGGCTCAGCTAGATCCCCGTTCTCGTCGCCAGTTGATCGAGTTGTTAAAAAGCTTGCCGCTGACGCAACTGATTGCCACCCACGACTTAGATTTAGCCTTGGAGTTATGCGATCGCACGGTAGTCTTGAGTCAGGGTCAGGTCGTCTACGATGGTGCAACTGAGCAGGTGATGAGCGATCCTGACTTCTTAGTTCAGCACTCTCTAGAGTCGCCCCTCTGCTACAGTCGCCCTTACTGCCAGCTTGAAGATGCGCCGGTTAAAAAGCGCGTTCTTGTTTGAAATTTAATACTTTTCGGTGAATTACCGATAGTTCCCCACTGCATTCAAACGAGATATTGCTATAGATTTGAAATCTTCCCGCAACTATAGCCAATTCCCCACTAGCACGTAGGGTGCCCAGTAACGGGGATGCTGGTATCGCGGATTCTGCAACAGAGACAGCTGGGCAAACCGGAGTGCTTCCGCTTTCGTCTCCTTTGTATTGGTTAACTCTTGATAAAACTGACTCATCAGAAGGGCGCTACTCTCATCGTCCAGCGACCATAGAGACGCGAGGGTACTCCGCGCCCCAGCGCGTACCGCAACCCCAGCCAGTCCTAAAGCCGCCCGTTTGTCCCCGGTAGCGGTTTGGCAAGCACTGAGGACGAGTAATTCGATCGCAGTTGGTCGGTTCGTATCTCTAATGCGGAGTAAATTATCCAACTGATTGACATTAATCCGATTATCCCAAGTCAGAATAAATGTCTCCTCAGCTTTAGAACTGAATTGACCGTGAGTGGCAAGATGTACGACTGGGAAGGAAACCGCATTCATTTCTTTTTGGAAAGCGGTACTGGTAAATTCCTGATTGAGCAGTACCGTAGTGGGCACTACAGATTTAATCTGATTTAATTCCAGGGTTACATTGTTGAGCGCAGCAAACCCTTGGCGAGATTCAGTAATTCCGGCAGTTAAAGCTTTGATTTTTCCCCGTTCTAAAGATTTGGGGCCGAGTAACTGCAACCCTGGAGTTAATGCAACGCCATACTTTTGGACAAGGTATTGTTGACCGTCGTAGAGTGCAGCCATCGGGATATTTCGCAAGGAACCATCTAGGACAAATACCAAAGTTTTAATGTTGCTCGCGAGATCCTGCGATGCAGGTAAAATCAACCAATCATAGACTTGCTTAGATAAAGCTTGAGTTTCTCGCAGCGTGTACGGTTTGGTCAGTTGCTTTCGCAATTCTCCGACAATTCTTTCTATTTCACTCTGGTTGATATCAGTTTTGTAGTGGCGTAGTGGTTGTTGAGGTAACTTGAGAATGACTTCTAATCGGTCTGCCAAAATAATCGGATAGATGACTGCGGCGGTCGGATCGTCTTTATCGATGACTTGGTCGATTTGGACTGTTTTGCCTTGCAAACAGGCGGTGCGAAAGAAATTATCGAGTTCAGCAAGTTGCAGCGATTCAATCGTGTTACGGGCTAGTTTGAGATTGTCTTGGCTTGGCTGTGAAGTTCCCTCTGTTTGCAATAGCAACTCGACCAGTTGCCGATAGATAGGCTCAACTTCCTCTCGAAAAGAAAACTGAACGTCAGGATTAATGGTGACTAAATCGCTGCGGAGAGATTGGAGAATATTCACCGCTTCCGTGTAAGCAGCGATCGCGTCTTTGGTTTTTCCCTGCGCTTTCAATAAGCGTCCTAATTGCCATTGCCAACGATAGGAAATATCTGAGGCGTTAATTGATTGGGCGAGAAGTAAAGCTTGCCGAGTCAAGTCTTGGGCATTCTGCAATTGCTGAGTTTGTTCGTATAGTCCGCCGAGATGTCCCAAGGCATAAGCTTCTGCCCGGATATCTTGGATACTTTTGGCTTGTTGAACTGCATTTGCCAACACCTGACCGATTTCTGTCCAGGAGGAAGTATTTGCCGTGTCAGCTTGTTTGATCCGCGTCAAACTTTGGGCAAAATTAATCTTGGCATAAACTGCTGTTCGACTGGGGGGAAAACTCGCAATTTCTGCTTGCATTTGGGAACCCAACGCCTTGGCAGCGCTCAATTGCTTCGTTTCCACCAACAAGCTCAATTGATTGAGTTTGGCTTGGTTGCGGGTCATTGGTGAAGGAGCAGTTGATTCAGCTTGTTGATAAAACTTTAAAGCTGCTTCCGTATCCTGTTGCGATCGCGCGGTATTTCCTAAACCCAGGAACGCTGCACTAATGTCTGGGGGAGACTTGAGTTGCTGGGCGACATCCAAACTTTGCTGCAAAACCTGCCGGGACTTCTCTAAATCCCCAACGACGCGGAGGGTGTTACCGAAAGAACTCAGCGCGATCGCTTTCATCGGATTGGGTTGATTCGCCAGCGTCTCCTCTACCTGAGTCAATGCCTTCGCCGCTTGACGATAACGCCCTAAAGATTGCAGCGCTAAGCTTTGGTTAATTAAGCTACCCGTAATTCCCGCCTTGTCGCCTGCTTGCGTATAAATAGCCGCCGCTTGTTCCCAAGTTGTTAAAGCTTGTTCCGCTTGTCCGAGTGCCAATTGCAGCTGCCCTTGGATGTTGAAAGCTTGGGCGAGAACCGGCAAGTGGTCTTTGTTGGGATTTCTCGCTTCTAATAGTTTCAGGCTGTTTGCGATCGCTTCCGTTGCCTCCGTCCACTGTCCGAGTTGTTGGTAAGCTAAGGACAGGAAGCTCAACGTAGAAGCTTGATTGAGGATATCTCCTTGGGCTTGAAAAGTTTTTGCCGCTTGTTGCCAAATCCTTACCGCCTCAACAAACTGCCCAGTTTCATAAAATTCACGTCCCTGTTGTACTTGAGTTGTATTAGTTAGTTCGGTAACGTCTAATGCAATGCTCCTCGAATCGGGGAAACCTAATCCCCTAACCCCCTTCCCTACAAGGGACGGGGGAATCGCTCTTTGTCCCTCTCCTACTAGGAGAGGGGTTGGGGGAGAGGTATCCAACAACAGCGAATGAGAGTGTACCTTTTGACCCCAGAAAAGCAAAAGGGTCAACGTTAATCCGAAAAGCCCGTACTTTAGAAAAGATTGTACTGCACGGAAAAGTACAGACCGTTTTCTTGCCATGTTCTTTCCCTCGAAGAGAGATTCACTAAAGGAATTCCCCAGTCCAGGCGGGCGCTGAAGCGTGGTGATTGCCGCCACTGCAATCCTAACCCAACCGATAAAAGTCTATTGGGTTCAGGATCTTCTCTGCCCGAACTGTTCCAGGCGGTGCCAAAATCGACGAACGGAATGATTTGGAGAACACCCTGCACTTGGGGGACGCGCAGCACCGGGTACTGAAGTTCTGCACTTAGCAAGACGCCGTTATCCGTCAGCAGAGCATCCTGACGATAACCCCGAATGCTTTCTAAGCCGCCTAAACCAAATTGTTCTAAAGGGACTAGCGTTCTATCTGCTAGTTGCACGTTGCCACGCACCAATAGCAACGTTTCTGGAGCCAGGAGACGTACCCACTGGGCTTGCCCTTGCCATGAATAAAAGCGACTATCGGGACCAGATTCGTTGAGAGTTGCATCAAAGGCACCGAGTCCGATATTAAATTGCGATCGCAAGGCAATGACTTGGCGAGTCCCGGTTTGCGTCCATTCTTGAAAAAATCGCAAGGCGGATATCCGCGTGCGTCCCTCGTCATCAGCACCCGCCGACAGGGGAAACGGAATCTCTAGCAAAGAAGTTTCGCTCTCCCTCCGAGATGCTGTTAAACCGACGGTGAATTGTTGGGTAGGGGTTTGAACAATTGGCTGGCGCAGCGTCAATTCATAGTAGCGCGAGGCGGCATAAATATCGAGACGGTCGAAGGGTGGCTCAATCACATCGCTGGATGTGGTGCCGTAACTGACGCTGAACGTGCCATTGTAAGGATTAATCGGCAGTGTGTAGGAAGTATCGAAGCTATCGCTGCCATCCGTATTGCTGTAGGCAAGGCTTAAACCATCTCCCAAACCGAATAAATTCGCTTCATTCACTTGCAAGCGGCGTCGGAAGCTGCCCACGCTGGGAGAACGACCGTTATCGATGCCGATTTGGGTGCTAAAGGTCTTCGCCTCTGTTATCCGAACTTCCAGCAAACTGAATCCCGGACGGGTTCCAGCGGAGAGTTCCGCAGATAAATTGGCAATCAGCGGATTGAGTTGCAGCAGTTGTAATGCTTCGAGAAGACGCTCTCGATTGAGAGGCTTTGATGTGGCGACAGCCAAACGCGATCGCACGTAGTTGGAATTTAACCGTCGCGTGCCACTAATTTTAATGTCTTCTAAGCCGCCTTCGACAACCTGAATGGTGACGACGCCGTTCTGAATTGTTTGGTTGGCGGGAATCAGGGCACCTGACGTAATATACCCTTGGTTGACGTAAAACTCGGTGACAGCAGTTCGAGCTTGCAGCAGTTCGGCAAAGGAAATTGGTCGATTGGTAAACGGCTTGGTAATTTCCGCTAGCTTTTCGGAACTGAAAGCTGTATTGCCGATGAATTCAAACTTTTCCACCGTAATGTTGCCAGGAACCGTCTCCCCCGGTGTCTCCTCGTCTGGGGAAGGCTGGGTGGGGGACTGGAGTAAGTCTTCTGGCGGCGGTAGTGGCGCAGGCGTTTCTGGGGACGGAAGCGGGGAAGGGGAGGGAGGTGGCGGTTGAATGATGTCTTGTGGCGGAGGGAGTTGAGGAACTTGAGCCGAGTCAATCGTTTCCGGAAGCGATCGCGCTGCTTGCGCCGTCAAGCAGATACTCAGGATTGCTAAACCCAGCCGAAGATACAATAAGCGATCGCCTCCAAAAAGATTACGGTACATGGCACTTAGCGGTTGTTAGCCCGGAATGAAGAGAGTAGTACGGAACAGCAGCCGTGAGAACGACTTCGCCTCGATCGTTTTTCACCCAACCTTGTGCTTCTACCAACGGCTCTTTTGTCAAGTTTGACTGTATGGCAACATCCTTTGGGGAGTGAGTGGAAGCTGGTGCAACCTGACGCCAATCTGTCCAAACGGCGTTGCTAGTTCGGGTTTCGCTAGGATTATCTGGCAACCCTCCGCTTCCCGTCACGGTGAAAGAACTCGCAACGTTGCTGCCACTCGCCGGACAAGTTTGCGCCACCAATCCAGAAGCATCGACCAATTCTGCTGGTAAAGTCGCTAACCCGCGACTGGGATCGACATCCAGGGTATTAATTTGTACGGTGCCATCGACCCCAAATTCCGAACTCGCAGTGATGTCACTTTGGGAGGTTGGGCGCGATCGCAACTGGCTACCAAAGATACTAGAAGTGGTGATGTTGATACTCCCTCCCCGACCTTGGAAGGCATTAGCGGTAATATCGCTATTTTCAGATGGGACAGCGACGATGAATTTGGCATTAATATCCACATTCCCGCCATCTCCACCCGCTTTTGCAGTGCCTGCGGTGGTGGAAAGGTTACTATTGCGGCGCAGCAATAATAAGTCTTGCACTCGCAATCGAATATTCCCGCCGTCACCGGATACAGTTTGGGCGTTGAGGGTTGCCCCATTGTCTAGCAGGATAGAGCCAGAGTCAATTTCGAGTTCCCCAGCTTTTCCTAACCCTTGACTGCCCACAGAGATTTGTCCCCGATCTCGAACCGTTAACAACTGAGTTTTAACCGTCAGACTTCCCCCATCTCCGGTCGAAAATGCCGGAAGATTACTGCTATCGGAGGGGGAACCATCTCCGTCTCGGATGACATCGGCGGGGTTGCCGGTGCCAGCAAATAATCTGCTGCGAAGCTTTCCATTCCCTGAAGTCCCAACCAGTTCTACCAACTCAGAGGCATTCACCTCCAAATTTCCCCCGAAACCTGCCCCAAAAGTAGCCGCAGAGACTTCTGCCCCATTTCGGATCGTCAATTTCCGAGTTGTAATCGTTAAGTTTCCAGCTTTCCCATTGCCTCTAGAAGTTTGAACCGACAATCCACTGGGACGGCGATCGCTCGGTGCGGTGCCACTCAGTTCCACCCGATCGGTGGCATAGACGTTGATACTCCCGCCCTGCCCCGTTCCGGAACCACTCGCTGATATCCGCGCCCCGTCCCGAACTAGCAATTGCCGGGTCGTAATTGTCACGTTTCCCGCATCTCCTGCTGCATCTTTAACATCACTGGCGAGTTTGCTGGGTTTTTGACCATCTGCTGAGGTGCCGATCAGTTCTACCGAATCCGAGACATTGATGTCGATGCTCCCTCCTTTTCCCTTGCCGGAGGTCGTTGCAGATACTTGAGAACCCCCCTGAATCGTTAGCCGCACCGCTTGGATAAAGATTCCTTGCCCATTTCGATTCCCCAACGTATTTGCAGACACTTTTGACTCATCGCTGAATGTCACCTGTCTGCCGGAAAGCTGGATCGCCCCGCTACCTTGACTGCTGACATCAATCGCTGCTTGATTCGTGAGGGATATATCTGCTTGGACGACACTATCTAGAAATTTCAAGCGCCAACGATTGCCTTCGACATTCAGCTTTACGGTTCCTGGTTCTGCGACTCCTGCCAACTCGACTCGACCACTCCGCGCTTGTAAAAGCCCGCCCTTCCAACTCACATCACCGCCTAATAACAACAAAGTCTGATTTTCTGCGACTTTCAGGGTGCTAGCAGAACCCACGATTGGTTTCGGCAGTTGTGAAGAGATGAACCCACTCGGATCGCCAACCATCGTCAGTAAGCTACTCGCTCCTTCTGGATTGGTGGCGCTAAACTGACTACCATCCGCCCACACCAAAGCATCCAGCGTGGTGGCAACAAAAGAGCCTCTGGTGGTGCTGCCGACATTGAGTTGAGCCTTTGGCCCGAAGTGAATGCCACTGGGATTGATCAAGAAGAAGTTGACCGGCTGATCGGTAAAAATTGAGCCGTTAATCAAAGAGGGAGAACCCCCTGTAACACGGGATAGAATATTCTGGATATTGGCGGCGCTGCTAAAACCCGCTACCTCGCCTGCGTTGAGGCTAAATTTTCCAAAGCTGTGGAACAGATTACTGCCGACGGTTGGACCCGCTGATTGAGGAATAACGTAATTAGGACCCGTTAAGGTTTTTACCAAGCCGAGGCTGCCATCAAGGGTGATATTTTGGGCGATCGCGCGATCGCTCCCAGCGGCGATCGTACCCAGCGCGATCGCGCTTCTTATCCAACAAGGGTGGCAATGCAGCGATCGAAGCACTCTGCGAATTAACACGCTTGGCTAGCATTACCTTGACGGTAAGGTTTCCGTATATTCACGCAATAGCCTAACACAGCCTACCCATTTAGATGCTCACGTTTAACCTTTTTCCATAAAAGTTGAACTAACTTGCTGACACTGAGTCATCAAGACGCGATCGCAATTAGCGAGGACACTGGGACGCTAACGCTAAACTCTTAGGGGAAGAAGAAACAGCAGCCATCAGCACGACTTCACCTTGATGATTTCTCCCCCATCCAGTCGCTTCCACGAAAGGTATCGCCGGGGAATGAGTCTGAGATTCAGCAACCGCAGTTGAACGAGGGGAAGCTTTTGCAGCGTGCGAGATCCGATTTGGACGACTTGTTTGAGAAATGCGCCAATCTGTCCAAACGGCGCTGCTGCTTCGGGTTTCGCTGGGATTGTCCGGCAATCCACCACGCCCAGTCAAGATTAATTCACTTTGTGCAAGCCCCCCACCAGTCGGACAAGTTTGTGCCACCAATCCAGACGCATCAACCAACTCTGCGGGTAAAGTCGCTAACCCACGACTGGGATCGACATCCAAAGTATTGATATTGACTGCGCCATTTACACCGAATTCCGAACTCGCGGTGATGTCACTTTCTGGCGTGAGGCGGGGGCGAAACTGGGTGCCAAAGATGCCAGAGGTGGTGATATTGATATTCCCTCCCCGGCCCTCAAAGGCATTCGCAGTGATGTCGCTATTTTCTTCAGGGACGGCGACGATAAATTTGGCATTGATGTCCATATTGCCGCCGTTTCCACCTGTCTTATCGGTGCCTGCGGTGGTGGAAATGCTACTACCGTGGCGCAACTGCAATAACTCCTGCACCTGTAGGGTAATATTGCCGCCATTTCCCGATTTGGTTGTTGCAGTCAGGGCGGCTTGGTTGTCTAAAAGAATTGAACCTGCCTCGATTTCTAGATTGCCTGCATTCCCCGTCCCTTGACTGCTGACATTGACTTGAGCGCCATCTTGGACAATTAACTGCCCCGTGGTAATTTTTAAGTCTCCCGCAGTTCCAGCCCCTGATGTTTGAGTCAGCAAGCTGCTGGCTTGCCCCTGAGCCGATATTCCTACCAACTGCACAGACTTCTTAGCGGTGATGGTCAATTTTCCTCCCTGACCCTCCCCTAAAGTTCCCGCCGATACCAGCGCTCCATTCTGGACAGTCAACTGTCCCGTTTCAATCGTCAAGTCTCCCGCGGCGGCGCTACCTGTTGTCCCCACCAACAAGCCGCTTCTAGACAGACTATTCGCGGAGGTTCCAATGAGTTGTATCGAATCTGCGGTGACGCTCACCGTTCCGCCTTTACCTGTCGCGCCGCCAAAAGTGGAAGCGGAAACTTTTGCCCCATCCTGGACAATCAACTGTCCGGTTTTCACGGTCAAGTCTCCAGCAGCTCCGGAGCCGCCTTGAGTCACCGCAAACAAACTGCTAGGATTCCCTTTTGCGGAGGTGCCAATCAATTGTACGGACTCTTGTGCGGTGACACTCAATTTCCCGCCCTGACCTGCTGCATCAACCGTAGAAACTGAGACCTGTGCCCCATCTTTGAGAGTCAGCTGACCCGTTTTCAGCGTCAAGTTTCCGGCGGCTCCAGCACCTTCAGTTTGAGTAAACAAACCGCTAACATCTACCCCATCTGCTGAAGTACCAATCAATTCCACAAACTTTGCCGCAGATACGCTTAACGTTCCCCCCTGACCCGTGCTAAAAGTAACACTTCCTATCTGTGCCCCATCTTTGACAATCAACTGTCCCGTTTCAATTGTTACGTCTCCAGCCGCTCCATCTCCGATAGTCTGCGTTAACAAGCGGCTTCCTGCTAAGAGTTCGAGGGACTCCTGTGCAGTTACTGTAATCTTCCCTCCTGATTTTGACCCGATGGTGTTCGCCTCAATTTTTGAGCCATCGGTGAGCGTAATCCGCTTGCCTGAAAGCTGGATAGCACCGCTACCCTCACCACTGGTATCAATGACCGCTTTTTCTGTTAGGGAAATATCTGCTAGTTGCACCCCTGCCGGAAAATTCAAATGCAGATTGTTACCATCAACATTTAGCTCTACGGTTGCTGCTTGCGCCACTCCTCCCAACTCGACGCTACCGCCGGGAGCTTTTAATTGCCCTGCTTGCAACTCTATATCCCCACCCACTAACAACAAACTCCGACCATCAGGAACTTGTAAACCTATCTCAGATTGAATGACAATCGGCTGAGGGGCAATTTGATTAAATAAAAAAGCTGAAGGATTAACCGTCAGAATTGGGGTAACATTCGGCGCAGAAGCACTGAAAACACCCTGAGTGTCAAACGCAATTGCATTCGCTGTCGTTGCTACAAACGAACCACTGATATCCAGAGAAGCTTTTGATCCAAAGAGAATCCCATTGGGGTTCATTAAAAATAGATTGGCATCGCCAATTACTCCCAGCGTCCCCAGAATCTCGGAACGACTCCCTCCTGTCACCCGACTCAGTATGTTTTTAATCTCTGGAGGAGAGAGAAAATAGGCGGCTCGGATTTCTCCAATATCGAATTGTTTAAAACTGTGGAACAAATTGGAACCCCGCGTTGCTCCGCCAAAAATGAATTCAACTGGGAAGCCAGGAGCAAAAGGCACCACTACAGAACTTTCGGTTCCTAAAGTTTCATCGGGTACGATCTGGGCACCTACACGGCTAGCTTTGAAAAAAGCCCCTATTATAATCAACGAGCATACCAGCCCCAACTGCAAAGTCTGCTGGAGCCAGCGTTTAGGGTTCACGGGATTTGTCTCCATTCAGGTAAGTGAAAAACTGAGTTGGGTATTTCACTGCAACAAAGCTTGTAAGATGTCTAGAAAGTTTTCGCTCTTTCCTGACCCACCTTAAAAAGGGAAATTTAGCGTTTAAATACTCCTAGATTGACCCAAATTTTCAATAGCACCTATTCCGTGAAGCTCAAGTTCAAATTTGACTCGAATTGAGTTGCGAAAGTTACGCGATCGCTCACCAAACTACTAGAGTCAATCTTTAGCGTTTGGCTGACAAAACTGCTATTTGCCAGAGTTAGCCCGACCTGAGGCCGCACGTTAAGCATTGCCCCTAGAATATGTTTAAAGTGGGCAGGAACGTTAGGAGTAGCAGGCACATAACTTTTGATGCCATCCTGAGCTGGATTGAAGTCTTTAATGATGTCAAAACCATCAGCACTTTGGACATAATAGCCAACTCCCGGCTGTATGCCCCAGCTAATAACGTTGGTAAAGATAAAAATATCACTGCCAGCACCGCCCGTGAGAGTGTCAAAGCCAGCACCTCCAACTAAGGTATCATCGCCAGCGCCACCGATGAGATCGTCAATGCCCTTGTAACCATAAAGGTCATCCTTTCCTTCAAAACCAGTAATGGTGTCATTTTCTACACCCCCCTTTAAATTCGGGTCATTTCCAGAAGTGCCGTTGATAATTGCCATGTTAATTCCTCTTCATTAATATTTTTGTTGGTAGTTTAGTGTAAAAAAATACAATGATAAACGCCCGTTTTTGTACAAATTCACTCAGTTAAAAACTCTATCCTTGTGCGGCTAAATGCGAGATTAGTTGTATAGCAATTCAAGGGTTGGAGGCATTGAGTGACAATTTGCCATTGGAATTAGACTAAGGGCATAGAACTGATTGAAACTAATCTCTTGAGCGACAAGTTTTAAACTTTTATTTTATAAGTCTAACTGTTTTCAGGACTTGTTGCCAGTCGCTTGTTTTGGCAAAACATATTTGTGATAGCTCGTTTAAGTGTCACCCAATTAGGTGACACTTAACTGAGATAATTCAATCTTATCTGGCATATTTATCTGAGCGCTAGAACAGTGACAGCTAAGCGTTTTTACTAGGTCATGTCTAGCGCTCAAATTTCGGAAAATTAAAACAGCAACGATTGTGTGAAAATCGCGTTGAATCCCGACTCAAATTGATTTACATAACTTATGCGATCGATCAAAAAACTACTAACGTCAAGCGTTGGAAATGTGCTGACAAAGCCGCTATTTGTCAGCGCGCCAAGAACATCCCCTGGAGGTATGATGGGTGGGCCTGTAACGTGTTTAAAATGGGGAGGAATACCAGGCTCAGAAACAAATGCTTTGATAGCATCCTGATCTGGATTAAAGTCTGTAATGGTGTCAAAACCATCCGCACTCTGAACATGGACAACGCCGCCCGACGGTGGAGTGTGGTTAATATAGCCTTTAAATACAAAGATATCAGCGCCAGGACCGCCCGTGAGAGTGTCAAAGCCAGCACCTCCAACTAAGGTATCATTGCCTTCTCCACCGTTGAGGGTATCTATGCCATTGCCGCCATAGAGGTTATCGTTTCCGGCAAAACCATTGATGGTGTCATTTTCTGTGCCTCCCGTCAAATTAGGGTCGTTTCCCAAAGTGCCATTGATAAGTGCCATATTAATTAGTCCTTGAAAAAATTAGTGGTTTGGCTGTGATTTTAGTGTTGAAATATACAACACTGAAGTTTTCTACTTTTTTAGGAACACATTTATCTACAAACCGAATTTTTAGCTTCCGGATTCTTTAGTATTTTTTGAACAAAAGTGCAATTTAGTTATGTAAGCAGGGCGGAAGCTAACAGCATCGATTGATAGGAATCTTGTTTTAATGGTGAGCTAGCCCTTCAGATACCCGGCTTCTCTCTTGAAGTCGGGTATCTCGCCTTCACGAATCATTGAGGAGTGCGATCGCTTCGATGTCAAATCCGGTGAATTACCGCATAATCCGCGATCGCCTGCCAAAGCCTTGAGGCCAAATTAGACTTGTTTGTTTACTGTTGTTGAGCGGTGCAGCAATCAATTACAGGTTCTTGAGCGATCGCTTCCAAGCCACCAGAGTTTAATAAACTTACCCAATCATTCGTGAGGGCAGCATCGTTGGGATTCGCACTCCGGAGTTCAGCAAGAGCAGTGAGGGCATCATGCCAGATTCCTTGTTTGGCATAAAGAACCACACGTTCCCGTGGGGTTGCTTTCTGTAACTGACTCATCAAAGTGGCAGAAGGTGCAATCCGTTGAACCGATCCTTCAACCAAGGGTGGAGCATCCGGATCGCAATCAATCATGAAAAACCAACGGTACATCTTGCCCACTTTTAGGGGCGCTATTGTAGCCGGAAGACGCACTTTGACTACACCAGGCTGCTTTTGGGATGCGATGAACTTGGTTTGATAGACATTGTTACCTTGGTCATCCTGTAGGATGAATTCCACAGGCAGGTCGGGTGTGAGCGCATAAGGAATGTAATACCAAAAGGTAGGAGCCTCAGCAGCCGTTAATGCCCATACGGACTCAAAGGTTTTTAAGGGTAAGTTCCCAGATTGTCCTTCATTCAAACTTGTCTGAGTCGCAGGCACCAAGGCAGTCAGAGGCTCCTCGCCGATCGCGGCTGGACACGTACCACGGCTAGCCCCTCCTCGCTGTCGTCCAGCGGGGGCGCTGCGGTCTGCTGGTGGTGGGGGTGCCTTGAACAGAAGGGTGCCAGGGCTACGGCTAGCGCCTCCTTGCCGTCGTCCAGTGGGGGCGCTACGGTCTGCTGGTGGTGGTGGCGCGTTGGACTGTACGGTTAAGACTTCTGCGAAAGCAGGTTTTACGGGGATTTGCGTCAAACTGCCGATAAAAGCAACTAGGAAGAGGGTAGGCCATTTGGCACCGCTTGTATTAGGAGACCTCTGACCCAACCCCTCTCCTGCAAGGCGAGGGGAGTCCGACTCAGTCTTGCCTTGCAGGGAAGGCGAAGGGGGGCTTAGGTTTTTCAGGTGCAAGATATAAGGTTTGGCACGCTGCGCGATCGCTCTGGCAAGGATTATCTGTTTAAAAGGGAACTTCATATAGCTAGTCGAAGGAATTTTAAGGTGAGTGACTATCGTCTAGCTCGAAAGGTTGCATACACGGCTACGCTGGTGCTGCTCGCTACCAAGGCTAGCGCTGGTGGAACCAAAGGCACCCAACAACCGCTTTGTATTAACAGTGCCAAGCATAAACCATATAACAAGATTTGTGCGGCGGCGATCGCGATTCCCAAGTGTAGCGGAGACTTCAGATAGCAGACGAACAAGCCTCCCAGTAAAGACCAGCCCCAAATCCAAAAAACTTCGCCCCACTGAGGCCACACCCATAATAGCGATCGCCCATCTTTCACTGCACTAATCATTTGACTCACCATTTGCGCTTGCACAAATACTCCCGGCATTTGCTTTTCAGCCCACTGACCTTGACTGTAGGGTGTGAGCCAATAGTCATGAAAACTGTTAGCACTCGTGCCGATCAAAACAATCCGATCCTTGATGGAATTGGGATCGATCTGACCGTTGAGAACTTCTCTGAGGGTCACTCGATCCGCAATATTTTCCGGGGAGCGGTGGGAGCGATAATTCAGCAGCACTTGATGACCCCAGGCATCGGTTCCTTGGTAGCCACCTGTAAAACTCTCCAAAGGCTTAAAAACCACCTTACCCAGTTGCAAGAACCCCTCTGAATTAATTGTCGGTACAATGCCTTCTGCCGCTAAATAACGGAATGCTAATTGGGCGCTGAAGGCGTAGTAAGCCGTACAGGGAGAGGCGGGATCTGGTTTCAGCGATAACAGATGGCGACGAACCACTCCATCGGAATCGACCATGAAATCACTAAACCCTAAGCGTTCTGGCGGGATTTCTGGTGGTGGTGGAATCCCCGGTTCCTCCGCCTGCGGATCGCTGACTTTGCAAATACCAATTAAGCGATCGCTTTGGCGTAACCGATTGGCTAAATCTTTCTGACTGGGTAATGCTGGAAAATCTCGATAAATATCTAAGCCAATCGCTCGCGGTTTATACTGCTCTAGTTTCTGCAACAGTTGATTGAGTGCCGGATCTGACAACGACCCACGCCTCTGTTCTGGATTCTGAGCTTGAACATCTGCTTCAGTAATGGTAATCACCAAAAGGCGCGGATCTGGCTTTTCATCGGGTCGCCTGGTCAGTATTTGGTCAAAAGCTTTTAGTTCTATTGATTGCAGCATTCCCTGATGCCGCACCCCCGCAATCAATGATGCGATCGCTACGCTGGCAAGCAACGCTGCCCGCAGTCGTCCCCGCCAGGTTTGAGGTTGAGTCTGGGAGGTTCGGGAGGGGGATGGTAGTGGGGAATCGAGAATCGGGAATTCTTCTTTCCTTTTTCCAACAATTCCTTGCCAAGTCGGTGGCAACACAGCCGGATTTTGGCAAACGATTGGCAACCAAGTCGCGCAAGGAAATTTAGCTTCTAGTCCTTGCAATCTTTCCCGTGCTTCCCGTACTGCTAAATAAAACGACTCACCACGAGCAAAGGCTTCGAGAAAAGACTTCAAAAATTCTTGTGCAACCTTATCCGGTACGGGTTCCCGCATCACAATAATTTGCGGAATATGTAAAGAAGCCAAATCTTTTGCCAAACCTAACCCATCGCAAGAGTTAAAAATCGCGATTTTCAACCCGCGTTCAACCGCTTTTTTTAATCCATATTTAAGTTCTTCTATTGATAAACTTTCTGTTTGATTAATATAAATTTGTCCCGTCCCGCCATTCTTCTGGCTGGAACTATGACCCGCAAAAAATAAAATATCCCAGCCTTGTTTCCAAAGCTGTTCGGTTAATTCTTCCCGTTGTGGTTCTACCAGAAATCTGATTTCTGCGTTGGGTAATTGCTCTAATAAAATCCGATCGGCTTGGGTATTAATTCCCGTACTATTCCCCAAAATTGCTAAAATTCTCACCTTCTCGATAGGCGATGAGAGTTGTTCTACACGTTCGTAGACTGGAGCGCTTAAAGCAATTTCGGCTTTTGGGTAGCGATCGCATAATTCCCAAAGATGCCAAGGTAATTTCCGTAGCTGAACGTCCTCGGTTTGGATAATGAACCGAATTTCATCGGCAGGAACTAATTGTTCTAATAGTTTTTCTCGAATTGCCCGAAACGGTTCTGAATTCAGCCAAACATTTAAGCGATCGCGCAATACATTGGCTGCCAAACTACAGTCATCCATCTTGGCAACATTAGTCGGTTGACTAATTTTTGCTTCTAGTCTGTAGGGCACTCCCAAGCGACGATAAGCGGTTGTCCAGATGGTGTAGTGTTGGGGAATTTCTGGAGCGGGAGGTAACATTCCAACGCTTTCTATCGAAGGGCGTTCACCATCGTTCCCAATTTGTAATGAGACTGGGAAACCTTCTTCAAAAGAACCACTCCATAGTTTTATAACAACTAATTTAACCATTTTGACGGTAGGACGATTAGTTTTCAGCAATTAAATGTAAGGGTTGTTTCCAGATAACTGGAAAAATTGCTCTTGGATTACAAGAGGTGTCTCAAGTTTACAAATAATCGCTAAATAACAAAGTCTTCTTGAATGCTGGCATTCCCCAAAGCGACTCTAACGCTAAACTGTTCTCCAGAATTGCCACTAAACTCTAATTGAATGTAATCATCTGCATCTCTTGACTCAGCTTCTAGAAAATTAGAGCCAGATTCATCAAGGACAATCAATTGGAGAGAAGGGGGTAGATAAGCTTGATTACCCCTAGGATGCACCTGAAGAAGAATATTCATTTTCTCCTCAGATTCTGGATTGATTTCAACAACTAAAGCAACAGAAAGGTCGGCAATCTCTACCCCTAAGTCTATCAATTTTGCTTTGCGAACGGCAGCTTCTGGCTGTTCCAAACTGGGAGCAAGTACATCGCCTCTAAAACTAAAGGCTAGATTTGATTCAGGTGGAGTTAGCAAGGTTTCAACGGTTTGCCAACCGGCTTCAAAAACATTGTTGAACCACTGGCTCAAGTTGGCTTGGGTTCTGCGGAAGGCAGGGGTGAGGGACGATGCAGCCGCTGTAATCGGATGCATTAATTCCTGCAAGCGATCGAGTAAATCTTCAGGCGATCGCAATTGACCGATCGACAACTCTGAGGTAGTGACGCTGGGGGTAAATCCCAACACACTTGCCTCTCGCATCGATTCATCGATTTGAACCATCACATAGCCAATTCGATCTGACCAAACTTCGGGGGGAATGTGGCAGATTTGTTCGGTGCTTCTCAACGGACGACATTCTAAGCGACCAATTCCCCGCACTTCCAGGTCAGCTACATCAGAACATAAGCGCACGATGGGATTCCAGCTATCACTGGCTGCAAGATTGGTGGGAATCCCCATCATCTGCAAGTAATCATTGACCACACAGACAGATAGGGTATTCAACAGAACTTGCTCTGCTTTGTGCGGCGTCGGCTGCTGAGTGGCAAACTGCTGTGCTATTGTGCGTGCGGCTTGGGTAATCGGTAACGGTAGGGCAAAATCTTCTAGTTCGTGGGGGTTAAAAGTCATTGTTGGGAGGCTCCGTTCTTTATTTATAGATATCCCTCCGATTCACCAAATTTACGCAAGCGAGGGATACATTGGCGCTGATAAAAACTGCTCAATGTGGAAATGGGGAGGTTAAATTCCGCTGAAAGCTCTTTCCAACCAGCTTCTGGGGGTAAGCGCCGCAAAATTAACGCTTGAGCATTCACTTCGGGACGACCGGCAATGTGCGTGCGGCGCAACTCACCTTGAGAATCGGCTTCCACCCACTTTATGATGTCGTCCAACAAGGGGGGAACATCCGGAGTGGCTTCCAGACTATCCACCGGGTCAGTCGTTTCACCGATATCGCCCGACTTTGACCTTTTGGCTTGACCCGTAACGGTTCTCGATTCTTGTTTTTTACCGTCAATATAGAAATCTTGAAGCCGCCGTTTCAGGTAGGTATTCAGCCAGGTGATGACACTGCTGCGATTCGGGTCATAAGCTTCGCCGGTATTCCCTTCACAGATGTTTTGACAGAAATACACCCAGGTCTGTTGCAGTGCATCTTCATAGTAAGGCGTATATTCTTTCCAAAGCTTGTGTGCGATTAAGCGGATCACCCTAGTTAAGTTTTTCTGGCGCTGGGCACTTCCATGCGGGTGCATACAGGCTTCTTTCACCAGATAGCGAAGCTTTGACTCTAGTCCATCCATAATTTGCGATCGCCCCTTCGGTTGATACAGCGCCAATTTTGTCTGGAAGCCTATCTATTTAAGATAACTTTCCTCTTGATGTCTACTCCATACAGTTAGAGATTACGGATTCTCGATGGCTGATGAGTGAGGATTCCGGCAGGTGGCAAGGAAGAACTAGGCGCGTAATTATGCGTTCTTCAAGGATAGCGATCGCTCTGGTTGAAAGTAAATAGCCCAACTGTCGCACGATTCAGTGACACTCATTTGAGCGATCCAAGATATGTTTCAACGTCAAAAGCAATTGTTAACGCCGCTTTGAACAACATTTATCTACAGTGCCAAAGCTGAAAAGCCTATGTAGGAAGGGTTTTCATTTCCTATCTCCCCACTGATCTGAGGCACAACCACCCATATTTGC
Organism: Trichocoleus sp. DQ-U1; assembly: GCF_039961925.1. Lineage (NCBI taxonomy): Bacteria > Bacillati > Cyanobacteriota > Cyanophyceae > Leptolyngbyales > Trichocoleusaceae > Trichocoleus > Trichocoleus sp. DQ-U1. Next base: position 44,958 of record NZ_JAMPKB010000045.1, read on the forward strand.
CAATTTTATGTAAACGTTTGTAACGACCTGCATAATTGGCTCTACTCAGGCTGACAAGTGCATAGAGGTCAACGAAATGCAACGGGGAGATTAACAACCCAACTTCTGGTTTCCCACGCATCATCACCAGCCTCCAGTCAACAGAGCAACGAGCGATGTCCGAAAGCTCTCTAGAAGTGCAACGGCGAACAATAACACTTCTTGAACATACAAACCTTTCGGACATCCGCCACCACCAATCAACCGATTCAAGCGATTGATTGATTCCAACACACCAAACAACACCAATTCTCATCCTTACTAAAGAGCAAAGATTATGGCGATTATCAACGGCACCATTTACAACGACACACTCAACGGCACCGCTTACAATGATTCCATTTACGCCAAAGACGGGAACGATACAGTTTATGGCGGAAGTGGCAATGACTACATTGATGGCTGGTATGGCAACGACAACCTCTATGGTCAAGATGGCAATGACACCATCCTCGGCTACTACGGCGATGACTACATCAATGGCGGCTACGGCAACGACAGTCTCTATGGCGAAGTAGGCAACGACCACATGGATGGCTGGTATGGGGATGACTACCTATCCGGTGGTGCAGGCAACGACACGATGCTGGGCTACTATGGCAACGACAGCCTGTATGGTGGCACTGGCAGTGACAAACTCTATGGCGAAGCCGGTAAGGACTACCTGAATGGTTATGGCGGCACGGTTGGTGAATACGATACCTTGAGTGGTGGCAGCGAAGGTGACACCTTCGTTCTGGGTACCGCTAGTAGTGTCTCCTACCTAGGTACTGGCTACGCAACCATCACTGACTTCAAGTGGAATGAGGGCGACAAGATTCAGGTCAAGGGCAGCTACACTGACTACACCCTGAGTAAGAGCTATGACTTCGGAGGCACCACGGCGCTGGATACAGCAATCTATAAGGGCAATGACTTGATTGCGGTGGTTCAGGATACGACCAATGTTTACGCTTCTGCTGACTTTGTCAGCGTCTAGGTTGACACATCGGGATAACTTGACTCGATAACTTCACCTCCCCTCAGAGACATGAATCTCTGGGGGGCTTTTTTCTTTTCTGTTTACGCGATCGCTACCCTTACTTAAACTGTATGGTTGCACAATTTCATGTAAACGTTTGTAACAACTTGCATAACTAGCGCTACTCAGGCTGACAAGTGCATAGAGGTCAACAAAATGCACCAGGGAAAAAACAAAGTAAATTCTGGTTTTCCCAGCAGCATCAACCGCCTCCAGTCGATAGAGCAACCAGCAAGATCCAAAAGCTCTCTAGAAGTGCAACGGCGAACAATAACATTTCCTGAGAATACAAACCTTTTGGACATCACTGACCACCAATCAACCGATTCAAGCGATTGATTCCAACACCCCGACCAACACCAATCCTAAGCAATCCTAAAGAGCAAAGATTATGGCGATTATTAACGGCACCGCTTACAACGACAACAACACCTACAACGGCCCCGGCTATCCTTTCAACTATCACGGTCAGATCATCGGCACTGCCTACGACGATTCTATCTATGCTGGAGCCGGTGACGATATTGTGAAAGCTGGCGCAGGCAATGACTACGTAGATGGTTGGACTGGCAACGACAGCCTCTATGGTGAAGATGGTAATGACACTATCCTCGGCTATGACGGCGATGACTACATCAATGGCGGCTACGGCAACGACAGCCTCTATGGTGAAGCAGGCAACGACCACATGGATGGCTGGTATGGGGATGACTACCTATCCGGTGGTGCAGGCAACGACACGATGCTGGGCTACTATGGCAACGACAGCCTGTATGGCGGCACTGGCAGTGACAAACTCTATGGCGAAGCCGGTAAGGACTACCTGAATGGTTATGGCGGCACGGTTGGTGAGTACGACACCCTCAGTGGTGGCAGCGAAGGTGACACCTTCGTACTAGGTACCGCTTACGGTGGCGTCTCTTACCTGGGTGGTGGCTACGCAACCATCACTGACTTCAAGTGGAATGAGGGCGACAAGATTCAGGTCAAGGGCAGCTACACTGACTACACCCTGAGTAAGAGCTATGACTTCGGAGGCACCACGG
>NZ_JAMPKB010000046.1:0-46757 GCF_039961925.1 Trichocoleus sp. DQ-U1
AAACTGACATGAATATCCTGACCCAAACTTTTACAAATTACCTTGAACTTCAGCAGCCATCTCAAGCGAGATCGCATCCGCCAAGTGGTTCGACAACTCTTGGCTTCTCTAAGGAAGTAACCATCTTAGGAAATCTCAATCTGGAGCGCCAGATTGAGAAAGTATTGAGAACTTTAGATTCTCACAAAGCTGCTGACAGATGCCTTTTTCTGGCACTTTGGGAAAATTTGATGAATTTATTCGGTTAAAATCCACGAAAAATCAAGCTTTCACTCAACTTTGACACAAGAGGGTTAGACCGTCATCTGTAAGCGATCGCTATCCTAGCAGTCTGCCAGCGTATAGTTACCTGTGCCAATTAGTACAACTCAATCTTTCCCTTCAAGTTCTGCAAAAGCTCAGCAAGGCCTAATTCAACTGATACAACTTTCAAAAGAAGAGGAAAATAGCGAATAGGAATTGGCATAATTCTCTATTCCCAGTTTCCGATTCCCCACCCCTAAGGAATTTGGTGGAACCTTTAACTTTAAAACTATTTGAAGATTATTTACTGTACTCCATCCCCCACTCCTTACTTCCATCTGCTGTGCATTAAAAATGCATAACACTTATCCTAATTCTCGCAAGAAGCCTATTTTCCTATATTTTGTAATAATTGAAATATTTTCTGGCAATTTTTTGGCTATTTTATTAGGCTAAACCCCTAGCTAGCTGGATTTATTAGGTTTTTCAGGAATGACTAGCTATCACTCAGTTCTAAACTGAGCGGTATGATCGTTTTTGATAGGATTTGAAGTGAGAGAGGTTTAGTAAGCTTCAGTAGTAGTAAATGTTTTCCTTCAGAAATACTGGCGATATAGTTCGCAGCTTACAGTTACTTTGTTTCCAAAATGATTGATTAGTCCCATGCTGTTTAGTTGATGAGCAAGGCTTGATTCTAAATATATTAGTTCGCGAGTCCTCAGAAGAGCCTGCAATGCCTGGAGTAGATCCGGGTGTTGTTTAAGAATTGTCCAATGACGCTGTAAATGATGATGATAGATTCCTGTAGGAGTTGGAGCCGATGCTAGAAGTTGGCTAAGAGTGAGTTCTTCTCGGCTGAGATGATAGAGAGCCGTATGGATGAGAGCTGGATGTCCACCAACCATTGCCATCAGTTGTTTGGCTGATTCTCCATCGCTCCAGTTCAGACCGTAACACTGGGCGAGTTGTTGCACTTGAGCTAACGTGAATCCAACGAGTTGAGTTGCCAACCCCACATTAAAAGGAGACTGATTCAGTTGCAGGGGGACATACACTTCTGTGGAGTGAGCAATAATCAGCCGCAGATTTTGCCAAATCGGAATTCGTTTCGCCTCTTCATACCAGGAGCGTAACAGAGGTAGAACATCTTTGGCAACATGAGGATACTCAAAAATCTGGTTGAGTTCATCCAATGCAAGAACCAAAGGAGTCTTAATTTGCTCTAATAAATGCTGCCGAAAGTACAGGGTACAACTGACTTTGCTACCAATATCTTCATCCCAGTAATCATCTATTTTCGGTTCAAGTTGAAGTTGACGAGTGACGCTGGCACACAAACTGCGGAGAAATCGATTCAGGTTGGCACAAATGGCTCGATCCATTTGCTCTAAATTCAGGTAAACAGTACGATATCCCTGTTGTTGGGCACGATCCAACACGCGCAGAAGCAGCGAAGTTTTTCCCATTTCCCTGGGTGCTTTGACACGAACCAATGCGCCTGGGAGGCAGATTTCGTCACCTGCTTGTGATTCGATCGGCGGACGCGCAATATAAAACGGAGAGTTGCTCGCGATCGGTCCACTGGGAAATGCTGGAGTAAACGCCTGGTTCGGATTGGGGGTAAGGGACGAGATGAGCGGTTGTGGTTGTCCCTCTGGTTGGGAATGAGATTGGGATGTAGTATACGCTTCCAACAGAATGCGACAATTTTTCTTCGTCAGACGTTGCCCAATCAGATCTGAGAGTCGGTGCAAAAGTTCAGGTGCAACTACATTAGTCAAATAGCCAGGACTATACCCAACCTCTTCTGCAATTTGGCTGTAGGTTTGATATTGCCAGATTCCGCGTAACAATAATGTTTCTGCCGGATTGAGCGGACGGATCTGACTGGCAGTTAACTCGCGGTTGAGACTCTCAAAGAGGCTGTCAACATTCATGAGGATTAATCCCCAGACAGGAATATGCTGAAGGCATTCTAGAGCATAGTATGAAATTTTTTATGAGAAATCTTATGAGATTTAAGGATTGTCTAATGCAGAAACACAACCTATTCAATTAAGCAGTGATATTGTGTCAGTTTTGAAGGTGCTTCCTTACCAGCAATCATTCAAAATTAGATACGGTTTCGCAATTAAGCCTCTGTGGTGCAAACCCACGATCGCGTTTGGTAGGCAAGTTACTTCTGTCACACGCTCATCTAACCGCATTTAAGTGTTCCAAGTTCCCCGTATGAATCAGTACCAGGTTGGTGGCAGTCTGAGTCAAGACCATCCTTACTATGTGAGGCGGCAGGCAGATGTTGACCTTTATCAAGTTTTAAGTAGCGATCAATTTTGTTACGTATTTAATGCCCGCCAAATGGGGAAGTCTAGCTTGATGGTGCAGGTATTGCATCAGTTGCAACAGGACGGCGTTTGTTGTGGAGCGATCGATCTATCCCGCATTGGTAACGAAAACCTGACACCAGAGCAGTGGTACAAGGGATTTGTCGTTGAACTGTGGCAGGTATTTGACTTATTCCGCACTGTAAATCTGAAACGGTGGTGGGCTGAGCGGGATGGTCTATCTCCAGTGCAACGGTTAGGCCAGTTCATTGAAGAAATTTTGCTGGTAGAAGTTAAAAGTGAGGAACACCCGCGACCTAAGCTGGTACTGTTTCTAGATGAGGTGGATAGTATTCGAGGCTTGGATTTCTCGCTCAATGATTTTTTTGGACTGATTCGTGCCTGCTATAACCGTCGCAGTTTGAAGCCTGAGTACCGACGGCTGACGTTTGCGCTCTTGGGAGTTGCCACGCCATCCGATCTCATGAGCGATCATCAGAGAACTCCATTCAATATTGGTCGAGCAATCGACCTGTGTGGGTTGTATCGAGCGGATGTTCAACCGTTGGCGCAGGGTCTAGTTGGCTGTGTCCACGAGCCGTCACGTGCTCTGCAAGAAATCTTGATATGGACGGGTGGACAGCCCTTCTTGATCCAAAAGGTGTGCCAGTTACTGGTTGAGCATCCCATTCCGGCTCAATCTCAATCCATCACGGATCGAGAACACATCGAACAATTGATTCAAAAATTCATCATTCAAGCCTGGGAATTCCAGGATGAACCCGAACATTTGCGAACTATTCGCGATCGCCTGCTAAATGATTCCCACTTGACGGGGAGACTATTAGGCATCTATCAGCAGATCCTGAAGAATGAGGGAGTGGAGTTCGATGGGAGCCGCGAACAGATCGAACTGTTGCTCTCCGGACTAGCGATCAACCAGCAAGGGCAATTGGTAGTCAAGAATCCCATTTATCAAGCTGTATTTAACCTGAACTGGGTGCGTCACCATCTGGCGCAACTTCGTCCCTACGCCAAATCTCTCGATGCCTGGATCGCCTCTGGCAAAGGCGATGAATCCTATTTGTTGCGGGGGCAGACGTTACAGGATGTCTTGACGTGGGCATTAGGCAAGAGCTTGAATTATGAGGATTATCAATTTTTGGGGGCGAGTCAGGATCTGGCGAAACGGGAAGCGCAAACCGCCCTGGAAGCTGTGGAACAGGCAAGCCAGATGTTAGCGGTTGCCCGACAACGCGCCAGCCAAGAGGTTCAAAAACGCCGTATTGGTTGGCGTTGGATACCGGGCATAACGTTGAGTCTCGCTGTCCCCCTTTTGCTGCTCCGGGGTTTAGGACTGCTGCAAGAACTAGAATTGAGTCTGTTCGATCAGTTTGTGCGCTGGCGACCTTTAGAACCGATCGATCGCCGCATTGTGATGGTCGAGATCGACGAGCAAGACATTACCCAAGTCGGGCATCCGATGCCGGACAGAGTATTGGCACAGGCAATTCAAAACATTCAGACGCAAAAACCGCGAGTCATTGGGCTGGATATCTATCGGGATTTACCCGTCGAGCCAGGACACGCAGACTTAGTGCAGGTGTTTCAATCTACACCGAACCTAATCGGGATCGAGAAAGTGGTAGGAAACCGGGTTGCCCCACCCCCAATTTTGAATCAAAAACAACAAGTTGGATTTGCCGATCAGGTTGAAGATGCCGATGGTAAAGTGCGTCGGGCATTATTGTCTGTTAGGGCTGAAAATACATCACAGTATAGTTTGGCAGTACAACTAGCATTGCCGTACTTAGCAACTGAGGGTCTCGCTTTGAAGCAATTGGATGCAGCGGGGCGACGATTTGAGTTAGGGAAAGCCATTTTCGAGAAATTTGAACCGCATGATGGTGGCTATGTCAATGCCCAGGCGGGACAGAGCTACCAAATCCTGCTCAATTTTCGAGGAACTGAGGCAAATTTTCTGACTGTTCCATTGCGGCAAGTCCTGAACCGTCAGATTCCTGCCGAACTGTTCCGCGATCGCATTGTTCTGATTGGCTACACTGCCGAAAGCATCAAAGATCGCTTCCGGACTCCCTACAATGGCGGTTGGTTCAATCCGGCGCAACCAATCAACGGGGTGACACTCCACGCCAATATTGTCAGTCAAATCATCACTGCCGCTCTGGATGGACGACCGCTGATTCGCGTCTGGGCTGATTTGATCGAATGGCTCTGGGTACTGGTGTGGTCTGGGGTTGGTGCAGTAATGGGCTGGTCATTGCGATCGCCGTTGAAGCTGGCAATCGGTATTTTATTAGCAAGTGGTGGACTGATGGGCAGTGGTTATTTAGCCTTGTTGTCTGGCTGGTGGATACCTGTAGTGCCGACACTCCTAGGGCTGTGGGGAACTGCGATCGCCATCATCATTGTCACCGATAAACAACGCGATCGCCTCCAGTTTCAACGCACGCTCGCTTTGCTGTTAGACGCACGGCAAGACTATCCCACGGCTGGACGCATTGCGATCGAGTACTTAAAGCAATCGGAAACAAAAGAACATCAGGTCGCGATCGATCGACAACTAGGGTGAAATGTTGGGCAATGCACACGACGGATGCATCAACGCTCCTGATGGATGGGTTTGGGGTTGCTGCGCGACTAAAACAACCGTGCCAGTGCGATCGACGATCCAACCTTGCGCTTCAACGATCGGCACTCCCCGCCCTCTTTCTACCTCCCTGACTTCTCCATCTTCCCTCGCTCCTCGCTCATCCTGCCAAATCTCCTGTCCCATCAATGGCTGTCGGGGGTCTTCCGGTAAACCACCCCGCCCTGTAATGGCAAATGAACTCCCCTCATCCGCCAGACAGGTAGCAGCTATTAGTTGGCCGGGATCGGTGAAATCTATTGGTAATGCTGTTAGTCCCTGTGTCGGATCGAGAGCGGGAGTTTGAACAGTGACGGCTCCCGTGTCGATCGTAGGATTCGCCTGCGAGAAAGCAGTGAGATCATTGGTCGGCAGACGTTGTGGATCGAGTTCATCCGGATTGGTGGTATTGAGTAAGCGTTGCAAATCCTCACGAGTACGGACATCAAACCCAAAGATACGTTGGGTTGTCAGCGTAATTTTTCCACCCGATCCTGCAAAAGCATTGGCAATAATGTCGTTATTCTCATTCGGAGGTGAAACAATGAAATCAGCATCAACGTTAATGTTGCCACCTGTGGCAGTGCCTTCGGCAGTCGTGGTAATGCTGCTATTGCGACGTAATAGCAGGAGAGGCGATCGCAAATTAATGTTTCCCCCACCTCTAACCGTGTCAGCATTGATCTCCCCCTGATTGTCAAGCCGAATCACATCAGCTTCAACAGTTAATGAGCCTGCAAGCCCTGCGCCTTTACTACTAACGGTTAGTGCTGCACCATTGGTTAGCAGCAGCGCCCCAGTGGTAATGATGATACTGCCTCCGTCGCCAATTCCTGTCGATTCTACGTTGCTAAGCGCCTTACTCTTACCATCGAAGTTGATAGTATCACGGGCATTAATTATCACATTCCCAGCATTCCCCAATCCAACTGTATTAGCAGACAATCCTGCACCGTTAGTGACAGATACAGACCTTGCGGTAATGCGAACATCTCCGCCCTGTCCATTAGGTTTCCCTACTACGGTATCTACTACAGGTGATCTATTTCCCATTGAACTGAAGGCGGCAGTGGTATACATACCGTCGCTACCATCGAAGTTGACAGCATCACGGGCATTAATTATTACATTTCCAGCATCTCCTTCACCTTGTGAAAGAGCAGCCAATTGTGCAATATTTGTTACGGACACCGAGCCAGCTGAGATGCGGATGTCTCCTCCCTGCCCTTGTCCTGAGGGTACGACTGCACTGACGGCGAGGGAATAGTCGAAGCTAACAGCATCGCGGGTCACAATATTAATATTGCCTGCATCTCCGGTTCCGTAAGTCCTGGCATAGAGACCTGCACCATTAGTTGCGGAGAACGATCCTGCGGTCAGGTTGAGGCCGCCACTATCCCCGATTGCCCCGATCGCCACATCATTCGTGATACTGCTGGCATCCAAGTTAATTGCTCCCGCAGCATTGATTTCAATCCCTCCTGCTTGTGAGCCAACAGTTCCCGATTCTGGGGCAATTCCCGCCAGCAAGCTGCTAGCTGTCATATTCACATTCCTGCCATGAATGGCAATACTGCCCCCGCCCCCTGCACTAACATTCACTAGGGCATTTTCAGTGAAGGAAACGTCAGCCCTTGCCAGTCCATCAGGGATGCTCAATCGTAACCCCTGTCCCTGTTGTATTAATCCCACAAGGCCCGAACCTGTTACCCCAGCGAATTCTACTCGTCCACCAAGTGCTTGCACTGTCCCACCTTCAAGCCTCACATTACCGCCTATCAGCGCCAGCGTTCTACCAAGCTGAACTTGCAGTCCTTCGCTGCGAGAATTGAGCGTTATGTTGTAAGCCCCTGTGTTGGGGCGAATGGTTGGTCCAGGGATCTTATTCCAGCTATTGAGGGGTAATCCTGCACCAGGACCACTTGGATTCTCTACAGCGTTAAAAATGGAACCTTGCGAACTGCGGGGGCTGTTCGGGTAACTAGAGATACCCAGGTAATAGGTGCCGGAGAGAGCAGGGATAAAGGGTTGATACAACGGTACGGTGGATTGAAATCCCACACTGTCGTTGTTAGCGAATACGCCCAAGCCATTGCTATCGAACAAAAACAACTGGGTGTTGATATCGGTGCTACCCACTGTACTTGCTGTGAAAGGTTGTCCTTCGGTTAGAAAAAGTTGGTACAGATCCACATCGCTGTCACTGCTTAGATTACCAGAGATAGCATCAAACGCTGCTCCAGAATCCGTGCTGTTGACCGTTTGAGCAATCCCCGGAAGCTGTCCCGTATCGCCAACTTCAGTAAACGGGTTATCCGGGTGTGGAACCTGACCAGCTTGCACAACGATATCCCCTTCCCCACCGTTGAACTGGAGTCCGAGCGGCACACTAACAGTTAATAAGGGAGTAGCAGAAGGATTCACGGCACTAAACTCTGTGCCATCTGCAAAGCGAATGCTACTTGTTGTACTGGCTACGAACGAACCACCGATATCGAGAGTGGCATTAGGACCAAAAAGGATGCCGTTGGGATTGATCAAAAACAGATTGGCATTGCCTAGTACACCTAGAGTGCCCAAAATGTTCGAGGGACTTGTACCCGTTACCCTCGACAGAATATTCTCCACTCCCGCAGGATTGGCAAAGTAAGCCCGCTGTAAATTGCCGACATTAAATTCTTGAAAGCTGTGGAATAAATTGCCGCCGCGACGTGCGCCCCCTTCAATCAAATCGGCCGGTTGCCCTTGCAGATTGTCCTTTGGTGTGATGATTGAGCTTTCCGCACCTAGGCTATTATCTGGCAACAGCTGGGCAGCACTTGGCAATTCTGGAAAGAAACTTGCTCCTGCTAACGCTGCAATGGTTGCCAAATAGCGGATGCCTCGTCTCCATCGCTGAACCAAGCTGCACCTCCTGATGATATCCCGTAATAGTTCGGCGATCGCTACGTCAATGTGCAAAACCCTCTGACAGGAATGTCAATAACGAAAGGGTGTTGTAGCAATCCCTCTTAATGCAACCAGAAAATCCTTGGCTTTACAACCGGAGGTTCTAATATTACAAGCAACCCATTAAGAAGAAACTGCATTTCTTCAAATATTTCATCCTGCTCAACGAAGCAATCAACGCTATAAAGTATCCATAGTTACACGTTCCTCATCGCAAGCTTATGAGGTTTTGTATGAGGTTTTATATGAGTTTTATGGATTTGAAGAACTGAAACGATCTGACAAGATGAGAAGCATCAAAGCAACAGCCGTTTCGTGCAGAAACCGTAAAGGCTTTGACTCTATCCATCGTAAGGAATTTTCCACAATGTTGAATCGTATTGGTGCAGTTGCTGCTTCAGCGACTTTAATCACTGTTGGAACTCTTGCATTATCTGGTGCTGCTCTACTTCGCAGTGAGCCTAAGCTAGGTGCTAGCAAGGTTGATTATGGGCAAGAGCATTCATCTATGTCTTCTTCGAGCGATCGTTTCAGTTTTAGTCTACCCACGCTCGATAATTTGAGCAAACCGAACGCTTTTTTCTGCTCCTCCAACTGGCTAAGGTGTCATTAATAAAACTGAGTTAGAGAGTTGCTTAGCAGTTAGCGATCGCTGATCTTGTCACGCTCATCTTGAAGTCAGGGCAATTGCTGTAAAGACAGCGATCGCACTGCAACGAACAAGTTACATCAAAGCAACAACTGTTTTTCAACAGAAACAACGTAGTCTTTAAATCTATCCTTCATTGTGCAAATTAATTCGTTCAGATTACAGAATTTCGGCTACTTCAGTTCTCTATTCATTTTTGAAGTTTCATCATGCTGCAATCAGTTCTGTTCACTCCGTCTGCTCCTGCAAAAGGCAAGATTCTCCTGAGCTATCGCGGTGTCACTTACAAAGTTCCGAAGAATCGGACTCATCGTCTAGGTCACACTTCCAAAGAATTTACTGCGTTGATGGGGAAGGAATTGATGTATCGCGGTGTTCGATACAAACTGACCTCTCCTTTCACCAAGTCCTATGTAACAAAGGTTGAGAAACGGTTGAGATACCGTGGCGTGGCCTACACTGTCTCATGCTGACACGAAACTAATATAACTCAACCTATTTTTCAAAATTGCTCAGTTGATGCAGTTAAACACTGAAATTCAACAATCACTTCATTGAGCGTACTGTACCAGTGAAGTTGCAATTTCTGCACTTCAAAGTTGAAACGTAGTGAGAATCAGGAGAATTACAATGAACCTCAAAAGCTTTGCAGAGACAGATTATAAGTATGCGTTTGAGGCAATCGCCGAAGACCTCATGCTAACACTAGAACTTCAAGAAGCATTGGTTGCAATTGGTCTTTTAGAAGCTTCATTTGAAGAGTCTTGGGCAGACCGAGGATTTGATCAGGCAACGGCTACTGCATTACTGACTTTTCAAACGAATTTTCTACCCGATACGAGTCTGGAAAGACAATATGGCTACTTTGGTGCAGAAACGGCAAAAGCCCTGATCGAAGCACAACCTACTAGCAGAGGTACTGTCACGTTATCCAATTCTAAGAGTGATGGAAAATCCCAAGTGGGTGATATGGCAAGCCGTATCTACAATTACATGGTTAAGAAGGGCTACACAGTCTTTACTGAACGTAAGCAATACAACATTGTTTACATTGAAGGAATGAATCCCGACTTCACTCTAAACAATGATGCCCCAGATGAATTCAATGATTTGCGCTTGGTGCTGGAAGTTCAAGAAGGCAAGCCAGCAATTGTTGGTAAATGGGAAGGCACCACTGAACCAGGGAAAGTCTACACCATCGACAGACCACTAAATCGGAATGGGGCTGCCCGGATTGAGTTTAAACAGCACCGTTGTTGGCAGGTAGATATTCATAACAGAGGCAAAGTATCTGCTCATGAAGCACTTGTACAAACGGGCGGGAAAGTGACGGTACATCGCGATCGCAATAAAGATTTCATCCGCACCAATGACGACTTAGATAGAGGCTTTTTTGGCATCAATCAGCATTGGGGATTTGACTTCCCTAAAAATAACATTAAGACTGCTAGTGCAGGTTGTTTGGTGGGACGAACAACGGCAGGACATAAACAGTTTATGGAGTTTGTTAAACAAGACAACCGCTATGAATCAGACAGGAAATATGTATTTTACACCACAGTAATAGCTGGTGATGATTTGATGAAATCCGAGCATGATGTTGTTAGCTAAGCAGTGGATTAATCAAGGAATTACGGAGAACCTTTCATTCGTAATCCCTTGATGTAATTGCTGTTTATCATTATATAGAAATGGAATTTCATATGGAGATAACACTAGCAATTACAAATGATGGTCGCTTTTTTGAAATGGAGGGCGATCGCACGATTGAGGTAACAAACACAGCAAGTCAGATAGATCGACTAATCGAGGCACTTCAGTTTTCGCAGGCTGACATCTTTGTTGTCTTAACACCTGGTGAAGAACGGCCTGTTCCGAGAGGTTATCGCACCTCAACTCGCAATATTAACTAGACGGGAATCGAGCTGATTAAATCATTTGAAGGATTTGAACTAAAGGCTTATCAGTGTCCTGCGAGTAAGTGGACGATTGGTTATGGTCATACAGGTACTGTCAAGTCAGGGATGAAGATTACGGAAGCGCAGGCAGAACAACGGCTGAAGCGGGAGCTTAAGAAGTTTGAAATTGCTGTTGAGAACGCACTCAAGACATCCGTAAATGACAATCAATTTTCTGCTCTTGTGTCTTTCACGTTTAACCTGGGTTCTGATAATCTCAGGCGATCCACTTTGCTGCAACTGTTGAACAATGGAAAGACTCAGCAGGCAGCAGACGAATTTCTAAAGTGGAATAAAGCAGGAAGGCAGGTTTTAAAAGGATTGACTTTCAGACGGCAGGCAGAACGGGCTTTATTTTTGGGTGAAGATTGGCGACCTTTCCGCGACGACAACGGTTGAAAAAACTTTGGGTGCATCATAGAGGCTTAGTGATATGCCAAATCAAAATGATTCTGACTCCAACATTCATGCTTTGTTAATTGGGATTGACAATTATTCATCCACGTCGCTGTTTAAAAGTTTGGAGGGAGCAGTACGGGATATCAATTTGGTTGAAGCGTTTCTCAAAAATACCCTAAAACTCCCAACAGAACGCATTCGCAGGTTGATTGCGCCCAATCGAGAAGACACCGTATTGCTGGTAGCCCGATCTGCACACGAACCAGAGCCAACTTACGAAAACATTGTCAAAGCATTTACAGAACTGACTGAAGCAGCACAGCCAGGAGAACAGATTTACATTCACTACTCTGGTCATGGTGGGCGGGCAACCACGATCTACTCAGACCTCAAAGGTGAGGGGCAGAGTGATGAGGGCATCGTCCCGATGGATATTGGACAACCTGATGGTCGATACCTGCGGGATGTTGAGCTAGCGACCCTACTCAAGCGCATGACGGATAAAGGATTGGTAGTTACGGTGATCCTGGATAGCTGCCACTCTGGGGGAACGACTCGTGGGGATTATGCGATTCGCAGCTCCGGTGAGACAGATACAGCAATTCGTCCTCGTGAGAGTTTAGTCGGTTCTCGTGAAGAGTTGATCAACAATTGGCGATCGCTCACCGAGGGCATCCATCGCACCGCCTGGATTCCTGTATCAAGAGATTATGTGGTGCTGGCAGCCTGTCGCCCCACGGAGTCTGCCTACGAATATTCCGTGAATGGGAAAGAACGGCATGGTGCGCTGACTTACTGGATGCTGGACACCCTCAACACCCTGCCCGGAACTCTCACCTATAAAGCACTGCACGATCGCGTGGGTGCCAAAATTCAAAGCAAGTTTCCCAGCCAGTTACCGATGTTATTGGGAGAGGGCGATCGCGCCATCTTTGGCACCAATCGGATATCGACTCATTACACGGTGACGGTGCTTCAGGTCAATGCCAGTCAGCAGCGAGTAAAGCTGAATGCGGGGCTGGCAAATGGCTTGGACAGTGGAACTCGGTTTGCAATTTTCCCGTTCAATACGGCTGATTTTGCCAATAAACAAAAACAGGTGGCGATCGTTGAGGTGACAGACATTGAAGCTTCCAGCGCCACTGCACGGGTGTTAGCCGAAGTGGAGGGTGGCATTGGTGTTAAAGGGCAAATTGAGCCGGGTGCGCCTGCCCTCCTGCTGGCTGCACCTACGGATTTGGTGCGGCGAGTCCGCTTCCACGATCAAAAACAGTTAGGTGAGGCGGAAAATGAATTGCCCACTCAAGCGCTGGTTGACCAACAAAAAGAAGCGCTAGATGCGGTACGGCAAGCGTTGGCAGGCAATGGCTGGGTGATGGAAGTCCAACCTGGAGAAGAGGGACATTATCAAGTTGCGTTAGGTAAAAACGGTGAATACGAAATTTGTATTGGAATGCCTATCAAAAACTTGAATCCTCCCCTTATGTTTAGGGATGCCGCAGCACCTAGGGAAGTGGTTCAGCGATTGGTTCACTTGACAAAGTATCAATCCGTTCAAGAATTGGACAATCCTGCTTCCGAATTGATGGATGCTCTTGAATTTATCTTGTTAGATCAGAACAAACAGCCGTTCCCCAACCCCAGCAACATTACGCTAAAACATGGCACAAAAGCTTATCTTCGAGTCAAAAATACTGCTTCTCAAGCGCTGAATGTGGCAGTGCTGGATCTGGAACCCACTTGGCAAATCTCTCAAATTCCCCTCCGGGGCAACAATGCTGCTTTTTATGAACTGGCACCCCAGGAAACAGCAGACATTCCGTTACGTTTCACGGCACCGGAGGGCGCGGCATATCAGCAGGCGAAAGAAATGCTTAAACTCTTTGCGACTCGTGGTGCTGCCGACTTCCGCTGGCTTAGGCTGCCACCTCTAGATCACGTCATTGAAAAACAGCATGAAGCAACTCGTGGCATTCAAAGTGCTTTTGGCAAATTATTAGAGGCTGTAGGTACAGAGCCGAATGCAGCACCCGTCATGACTCGTGCTGCGGTGTATGAACCCGATCCGAATGCAGACTGGGTAACGAAGCAGATTCAAGTCACGATTGTACCTGAAAGCTTGTTACCAGATTGATCTCCTATTTGTTCATGTAGCTGATTGTTTGTTGAACAAGTAGAACGTTGAATTATAGGATGTGAAGCAATGCAAAAACTGCTTATTCTTTCCTCTAACCCAGACCGGGATCTTAATCTTAATCGAGAAGTTTCGGATTTGATCACCGCAATACAGCGGTTGGGAAACTTTGAAATAAGGTTTGGGTTAGAGGCTTGCTCTCACCAATTACCAGAACTACTTGCAGAGCATAGCCCCCAAGTGGTTCACTTTTGTGGACATGGGGCAGGAGAGAAAGGATTAGTTTTTCAGGATGAGGATGGGAGAAAACAGTTTGTCAGTACAGAGATACTGGCTCGTATATTTAAAACTTTTTCAACTGAGATTAATTGTACAGTGCTGAATGCTTGCGACAGCGACTGTCAAGCAGAAGCGATCGTTGAGTATGTCAATTATGTGATTGGCATGAATCAGCCAATTCTCGACAAAGCAGCCTATCTCTTCTCAATAGGCTTTTATAAGGGACTGGCAGCAGGAAAAACGATCGAGCAAGCCTATGAGATGGGGTGTATCGCGATTCAAATCTGGAGCGAAACAAATTCCCAATCTACACAATCCAGGCAGTATCGTAAAGCTGAATATATTGTGGAAGCTTTACAACCTGAACAATATGCTCTACCAGAGCATCTAAAACCAGTTTTGCGGAAGAAGAGTATGCTGCTATCTTCTTCAATAAATAGCACTCCACTCCAAGGGGTTTCTCTTCCATCAGCATTGTCTGAGCCTCCGTTGGATTTAGCGCATGATGTTATCGAACAGAAGGTTGTTCCTGAAGAAACTGTAGCGAATATTAATTTAGCTCAGGAAGCTCTCCCCTTCCCAACACAGCCTAAACTCCCGCCAGGATTTGTTGCATTTGTCAAAGATGGGATCGAACGTAAGGAATATAAAGACTATGTGAGGGATGCCTATGACAATTTTGGGCAGTTTTCAGCTAGTAATGCAGCCAATCTCACCAAAGAGCAGTATGAGCAGCGCAAGGTATTTTTAGGTAAGGTCAAGCAGTTCTGGATTAAGGGCTTTCTTGAGCCTTCTCTTCAAAATAATCTTGCTATGAAACTTGGTCGGGAAAATCATCCAAATGAAAAGGCTGACGTATCTCAGAGAATTGAGACGTTATCTGTGGAATTGGATGACTCATTTGAGGAGCTTCGAGAAACGCGCATATATGAAGAAATAGGGCAGGGTCGGACATTGCTGATTCTGGGTGATCCGGGATCTGGAAAGACAGTCGCCCTCCTACAACTTGCACAACGTCTTATAGAGCGTAGCGAACGAAATCTCAGCTTACCAATGCCAGTGGTCTTTAATCTATCTTCCTGGGCAAAAGATCAAAAATCTATTGCTGACTGGATGATTGATGAGCTAAGAGAAAAATATCAGGTATCAAAATCCTTAAGTGAACCCTGGATTACACAACAGCAGCTTATCCTATTAATGGATGGATTGGATGAAGTTAGAGAAGAGAATCGAAACGGTTGTGTTCGTGCTTTGAATGATTTTATTGGGCTGTATCCTCAGACTGAGGTGGCAGTTTGTAGCCGGGTACGAGACTATGAAGCATTGACTGAACGTTTACAGATTAGCAGCGCCCTTTGCCTTCAACCCTTGTCGTCAGAGCAAATATATCAGTTTTTAGATGGGCTTGGTGAATCTCTAACTAACTTAAAAGTATTACTCAGAAACAATACTGAATTAGATCAGTTTGCCAAAAATCCATTGATTATAAACCTCATGAGTGTGGCATATCAGGGATGGCTGATCGAGGATCTGAAATTACATCTGTACTCAGCATCAGAGCATCGAAACCAACATGTGTTTAACGCTTACATCGATCGTAGGCTGGAACAGAAAAGTACGTCAGAATATTCCAAAAATGATGTACTGCATTGGCTGAGTTGGTTGGCAAATCGAATGGTACAGGAAAGGCAAACAATCTTCCTGATCGAGAAGATGCAGCCAACCTGGTTACAGCATTCTCTTAGCAGAATGATTTATAAACTTGGAACTCTAATGCTTTCTGGTATCCTTGCTGGGCTGATTAGTTTCCTACTGAGTATGTTACATTTCAGATTCGTTTTTCTACTACTTTATGAAGCATTCGCTGCGTATAACGACGGGGAATTTTTGAAAGAACCAATTTCGTTAAATGGTCTGGAGCTGATCGTACTGACGGGTGTGTTTTCTAGTGTAATCATGACTGGATTATCAAAAGAAATATCTACCTTAGGGCAACTTAGTTGGTCATGGCGAAGAGCTAAGAAAAGGTTGTTTAGCCAATTATTTACTGGTGCCAAGTTTGGAATGATTTTGGCAATAGGTCTAGGAGTTGTATTTGCGTGGCGGAGCCGTGGATTTGGAGATTTATTTGTTGGTTTACTGTATGGGCTAATATTTTTTGTGCCAAGTCTCGCATTGTTGTTTGGTTTGGGTAGTGGATTAGGTAGTTCTGAGGTGGTGAAAAAAACAAAACCAAATCAGGGAATCATAAATTCCTTTAGAATTTGTTTTCTAGCTGGATTAACTCCTGAATTTTTGTCTGTATTGTGGGTGCTATCTTTAGGGTTAAATAGCGATAAGCTTCCTCCTGGTCAAGTTGTTTTCTCAGTAAATGGACAACTGCTTGGTCTTCTAGCAGGCGGACTTATCTTAGGACTAATTGCTGGTCTACAGTATGGTGGAATAGCCTGTATTCAGCATTTTATTCTGCGCTTTGTGCTTCACAAAAAAGGCAAAATTCCCTGGAACTATGCAAAACTCCTTGACTTTGCTTCAAGTCGCCTCTTAATGAAGAAAATAGGAAATGGCTATGTCTTCTTTCATCGAATGTTGCTGGAGCATTTTGATTCGATGTACCAAGCCAAAGCTAACTCTGGTAACACTCATAAAAATTAAACATTAGCAAAGCATATTAGAAGATTACCTTGTTGCTTGAGAAGTAATCTGCCAAGTGCAATAGAAGCAAGTAATTCTCAGGAGATGAGATGACCAACAAAGCTCCCCTCAAAGATATGGTTGTGATTCTTCCTGGCATTCTGGGAAGCATTTTACAAAAAGACAACAAGGATTTGTGGGCAATCTCTGGGCAGGCAGTTTGGCGAATACTAACTCAATTAGGTGATACTATTCACAACCTAAAACTCTCTCAGGATGATCCACAAGCTGAAAACTTGGGGGATGGAGTTCGAGCCACAGCATTGATTCAAGATACCCATCTGATTCCAGGATTTTGGAAGATTGATGGCTACACTAAAACGGCTCATATGATCGCGGATCACTTTGATGTTATCGTGGGTGATATTTACAATGATCCTGATGACAGAGCCGCCAACTTCTACCAGTTTCCCTACGATTGGCGACGAGATAACCGGGTAAACGCTAGAATCCTGAAGAAGTTGATTGATAAACGACTCAAATGTTGGCGTGAAAAGAGTGGAGCTTCCGATGCCAAAGTCATTCTGATGGCACACAGCATGGGCGGGTTAGTGTCTCGCTACTATCTAGAAGTGCTAGAAGGTTGGAAAGATAGCCGAGCATTATTTACCTTTGGTACTCCTTATCGTGGTTCCCTCAAAGCCGTTAACTTTCTAGCAAATGGGTACAAGCAACTGTTTCTAGATTTGACAGAAGTGATGCGATCGCTCACCTCCATCTATCAACTCTTACCTATCTACAAAGTCATCAACATTAATGGCGAATATCACCGCGTTGCTGAGATTGACAATCTCCCCAATGTGGATCGACAAAAGGCACAAGACGCTTTAGCATTCCATCGCGAGATCGAAGCAGCCGTCGAACGTCATCTCAAAGATGAAAACTATCTCCGCTCCTTCACAACCGTGCCGATCTCCGGTGTGCATCAGCCCACTCTACAATCGGCGACACTGACCAACGGAAAACTGGTGGCGAGTGAAGATTTACCCGCGGTCTTGCAAAACCGTTCTGACTTGGGGGATGGGGATGGCACGGTGCCAAAAGTATCTGCAATTCCCATTGAGCGATCGCGCGATTTGGATAATTTTTTCATCGCTGAACAGCATGGTGGCTTACAGAATCAAGCACAGGTGTTGGATAGCCTGCTGAATGTGTTGCGAATCGGTCAGATTGATCTGGAATCCATCAGAGGAGAAGTGCAAACGGCGATCAGTCTGAGCTTAGAGGATCTTTACTTAAGCGATGAACTGATTACGATGCGTGCCCGGATGATTGGACTGCCTAATTCAGCCGCATCACTCAAGGCGGAGATTCAATCGGTTTCTAATCAGCATCCTTCGGTGGCGGTCGATTTTGTTGAACAGGAGAATGAATGGAAGTTGGCGATCGACCAGTTGCCTGCCGGATTGTACCGCGTCACAGTCAAAACCGAAAACGTAACTGACGCATCTCCTAGCCCAGTTCATGACCTGTTTGAAGTTGTGTAGGATTCAACAGTTGAAGTCATGACTAATACCAATTCAGTTTCCTGGTTCCCAAGCTGGAGCTTTGGAACGAGCAAAACCCTTATGATTTTGTGAAGCATTGTCAGGGAGTCACTGGTTATGAATCTTCAACCATTGTTTGTGTTCATGTCTGTCAGTCTTTTACTGCTGACTAAACCAGCATCTACATTAGCGCAATCTGCTCCCGAAGAGACTCCACCAATTCCAGCGCATGATTCTGACGAAGCACAGAACCCCATTACACAGGTTTTGTTCAAACCCTCAGGTACTGGGCCACCACCAAACACACGAGGAGCTGGTTCTCGTAACGATCGCCACTGTCCTCAAGATGCACCAACCAATCCAGGTAGTTCAGCTACTGAACCATTGGCGCTCACTGCCCTCGTTCCTAACAATCAAGAGGGTTTAACCTGGGTAGAGCATCCTACCGTTTGGGTCTATCTGCCAGAAACGTCGGCGCGTCAGATGGTGTTGAGCGTTAGAGAAGAGAATTCCCAACCGCACTCCCAGCGTTTTCTCCCGATTACAGGGGAGTCGGGGATTGTAGGAATTCCGCTGGATGAAAACGCGCCTCCATTGGAAGCTGATAAATCATATCAGTGGGCGGTGGTGCTGGTATGTGGCGATCGCCCCAGTCCCAACGATCCATTTGTGACCGCCTGGGTGCGGCGGGTCGTTCCCTCTGGCAAGATGAACAATCCGCAGAAACCTTTAGAACGTGCCGCCTGGTATGGAGAGCAAGGCATCTGGTACGATGTCATGACTGCCTTGGCGGAAGCGAGACGAGCGCAACCCGTTGACCCAGCCCTTGCAAGAATTTGGGCAGACTTTTTGACCCAACCCAGTGTAGGATTGGGAGCGATCGCAAACGAACCCTTGCAATGAGGCTCTAAAGCCAGTTACCAACCAGGACAAACGGTGCCCAGTAGTAGGGATGCTGATAGTCGGGCGATCGCAGTAGGGATAGTTGCGCTTGTCGTAGTGCTTCTGCGCGAGTGATACCAGGTTGTTTCAGGGCAGCGTAGAAGTGGGTGATGAGTTCTGCGGTTGAGTTGTCTTGCACCGACCAGAGAGTGGCGATCGTACTGCGTGCGCCCGAACGCACTGCCACTCCTGCCAGCCCCAGTGCTGCACGTTTATCTCCCGTTGCCGTTTGACAAGCACTCAAGATCAGGATTTCGATGGGACGACGATTTTGGCGATCGCGTGCCTCCAGCAGTTGGTCAAGGGCATTCACCTGAATTCGCCCGTCCCAGGTGAGCAGAAAAGTGTTTTCTGCCCGTGAAGAGAATTGCCCGTGGGTGGCAAGATGCACAATCGGGAATGGGGCAGACTTCAGTTGCTCTGCCAGTTGCGTTTGCGTAAAATCCTGATTCAGCAGGGCGATAGTTGGTACAAGGGTAGAAACCTGCTGTATTTCTCGATCAACACCAGGCAGGGCTGAGAACCCCTGACGCGCTTGTGACAATCCACCTGCCAGCGTTCCGAGTTGTTCTGGAGTCAGCGATTGGGGCGGTAAGAGTTGCAATCCCGGTGTTACCGCCAGACTATATTTTTCAATTAAATACTGCTGACCATCGTGCAGTGCCGCTAGCGGAACTCCCCGCAAAACTCCATCCAGAACAAACACCAACGTTTTGACCTGGCTTTTAGCTAAATCTGCTTCTACCGGACGGATTAGCCAGTTGTATAGCTGTTGATGCGGACGCAATGGCGTGTCACTGGTAATGAATGGATAGAGTGTGGTAAAAAGATCGTCAAACACTCGATCAACTTCACTGCCGCTACTCCTTTCACCTACCCTGCCATCGGAATTTTGAGCTAGCTCTGTGAAGTGATAGCGTAGAGGCTGGTTAGGCAGTGAGAGAATAACCGCAAGGCGATCGGGCAAAATAATCGAGTAAATTACCGCTGCATTGGTATCAACCCGATCGATTTGTTGAGGTTTCGCATCCAGACAAGCTTCTCGAAAGAAATTATTCAGTTCGGCTAACTGGAGTGCTTCAATCACAGATCGCGCCCGTTGCAAGTCTGCCTGTGTTGGATTGTTCTCTAACAGCAGTTGCACGAGTTGGCGATAGATAGGTTCTACTTGTTCTCGAAAGGAAAACTGAGCTTCCGGGTTGATCGCCACTAAATCGCCTCTTAACACGGAGAGGGTTTCAACAGCCTGGTTATAGGAAACAATTGCCTCTGAAGTCCGTCCTTGCTGCTTCAGAATCCGCCCCAATTGCCACTGCCAGGAAACCGCTATGTCATCCGCCTGAATCGATTGGGCTATTTGTAGTGCCTGTTGTGTCAAACGTTGAGCCTCTGCCCATTGGCGCGATGTTTCGTAGAGATGTCCGAGTTGCCCTAATGCGTAAGCTTCTGCTCTGGGATCGTTCAGGCTTCTTGCTTGTTGAATCGCGTTGGCAAGCAGTTGCGCGACGACAGAGGGAGTAGGGAGCAGGACGTTGTTGTTCCCGCTCCTCACTCCCGATTCCCTGTCCCCTAATTTCATCAAGCTTTCTGCTAGATTCACCTGAGCATAAACCGTAGCCCGACTTGGCGATAGCTCTGCCAACAAGGATTGAATTTCAGGTAATAAGGGTAATGCCTGTGGAGTTTGATTGCTTTCAACTAAAAGGCCCAATAGATTCAACTGTGCCTGAAGCCGAATCAAGTTATCTGG
Organism: Trichocoleus sp. DQ-U1; assembly: GCF_039961925.1. Classification (NCBI taxonomy): domain Bacteria; kingdom Bacillati; phylum Cyanobacteriota; class Cyanophyceae; order Leptolyngbyales; family Trichocoleusaceae; genus Trichocoleus; species Trichocoleus sp. DQ-U1. The sequence continues at coordinate 20,459 of NZ_JAMPKB010000046.1, forward strand.
TGCAACGGCGGCAGCTTGTTGATAGAACGCGATCGCGTTGGTGTTTGCAGATGCGATCGCGTTTGGATCATCCTGTCGCACTCTTACTACATTGCCCAAAGCCAGTAGCGTACTGCTTGTATCTCCATTCAAGCGTTGAGAAATCTGCAAACTTGACTGTAAAACCCTGTAGCTCTCTTGCAAATCGCCTACACGCAATAGGGCGATTCCCAAACTTCGCAAGCTACTGGCTTTCAGTAGAGAATCTGGTAGAGGGTGCAATCGAGTACTGATTTGTTCCAAAAAGCTTTTTGCACGGCGATATTGTCCAAGCGTTTGCAGGGCTTGCACCTGATTCAGTTGACTACCCAGCTTGCCCGTTTCATCCCCTGCTGCTGTATAGGCAGCTTCTGCCTGTTTCCAAGTTTCTAGAGCCGTTTCAGCCTGTCCAGTTTCCAGTTGACGTGTACCCTGGCTATTTAAGGTTTGGGCGCGGATGAGCGCTGCATTCGTCGCATCAGCAGAAGAACTTGCCTTGACAGGCATGCCTCCGATTAACAACACCAAAACACCAAGCCAGAAATTTGTAATAACCGTTGATCTGAGCATTTTAATTGATTTCAAAACACTGCACTTTGAGCTACTACTTTCCCTTTTTTCTGGAACTGACTGTTCTGCTGAAGGCTGCTGCCATGAGTCCCAATAACCAGATTTCAGTCGAATGCCCGGTTGGATACATATCCTCTTAACCAGGTTTGTCAAAAAGTTCTAGAGAAGTGTGGGATAGGTTGCTGCGGAAGCTAGGTCACTCATTCTGCCTACAACCCCAACAACTCCCGCAGCTCCTCCTCTGATGCGAGTTCTCTCCACCCCCCAGCGACCTCGACACGTTGCAACATAGCCTCTATTGCTAGCGACACTAATACTTCCTTCCGAATCTTACGCCCCATAGATCGGCGGGTCTGTTTCACAGCATCATCCAAGGCATCGTTCAATGGCTCTGGTATCCTCGCCGATAAGGGATAGAGGGGAGTTGCCTTGGTATCTTCTGATTCTCGATCAGCTTTTCCAGAATTTTGATTCCTGATTCCCGATTCCTGATTAATTTTTCCAGATTCATGAATCTTGATTCCTGAATCACTTTTTTTGATTCCTGAATCTTCTTGAGGGGCTTCGTCGGATGGTTCGGGAATAATGGACTCTTTTTGGGAGTCGTTGAACAGTTGCAGTGGATTGCGCTGCCCCATGCGTTTTTTACTTTCTGCCACGTTTTTTCAACCCCCATTCCTTGATGGCTTCACCAGCTAACGCTTTAAATGCACTTGCTCCTTTACTGTTAGGTGCATATTCAAATATCGACTGCCCGTGTCCAGCAGATTCCGCGATCGCAACGTTTTCCGGAATGCAGATTCGCAGTAGATTAAATCGGTTGTCACTGACAAGCACCGAGTCTGCTTCCGCTGTCATGTTCAACGCTGGTTTGTATCGGCTACGCAAAACATCAACGGGTACGTCTGGATTGACCTCTTTTAAAGTGTCTAGCACTTGAGCCAAACCTACCAACACCAAGGGGTCTGCCAGCACCGGCACGAGAACTCTATCCGCTACTACGAGTGCGGCAACTGTAGCAGGGACGAGGGAGGGAGGACAATCCAGCAGCACTAAGTCACAATCTAGTTTGCTGATGGCTTTGCGTAAAATCTCTGGAGAGTCCCACTTGACATAAGCCGTATCCGTTCCACCAGGAACTAAAGGTACAGCCGTATCGGTGCGTACTATATCTTCCCCTTCCAACCAACGGTCAAACCCCGGTTGTTGTCCTGGCACTAAACCTAAAGCATAGGTGGCGGAGCCTTGGGCATCCATATCTACCAGCACTACTCTGATTTTTTGCTGTTGTAACCCCGAACCTAAATTGACACAGGTACAGGTTTTCCCAACGCCCCCTTTCTGGGACGCGATCGCGATTGTAAGCATTTTTAAATTCACCCTTCACAGGTTTAGCATAGCCGACATTCAGGAATCAAAAAATAAATAATCATGATTAATTAGTCTTGAATAAAGATTCATGAATAATGATTTTTTAATCATTATTCATAAAAATTGCTCAACTAGCTGATTCCAGTGGAGGTATTACGCCCGCTAAATGGACTCACTTTGGGCTGGTGTTTAGTAGCCGATCGCGTTGGCAATCCTTTAACAGAACGTCAGTTATTCCTATTAACGTGCTATTTGCCAGAAGATGAAGTGAAAGCCTTGTATCCAACTACACCTAAATTCTCGAAGGTCGAATGTCTAGACGTGATAATTTACATTTCTCCCTGCGTCGCACCCTCGAAAAAGACGGGTGGACAATTACGGACGATCCTTTAGTCTTAGTGTTAGAGCAGACACTGTTGAAAGCCGACTTAGGAGCCGAAAAGTTTTTCACGGCGGAAAAAGAAGGGCATAAAATCGCCGTTGAAATCAAAGACTTCGATTCGCCCTCAGTCATCAGCGAACTCGAAAAAACGATGGGACAGCTTCAGCTTTACCAATGGGCATTGGAAGAACAAGAACCGGAGCGTCAGTTGTTTTTAGCCGTGAGCCAAGCGATCTACATTAAGCACTTTCAAAAACCGATTTTTCAGTTAGCCGTCCAGCGAAATAAAATCAACTTATTAGTTTACGAACCCAGTCAAGAGGCGATTCTCCAATGGATAACTCACTAAGCTATGCAGACATCCTCAAAAAAACCCTGCAAGAGGCAACTCGCGCCCAACCCCGTTTACAGGCGATCCAGCTTTACCCCGTCTGCGATGTTGATTCTGGTCACTTTCTCGTTCTGGCTACAGGCTGGGATAAGCAGCGCTGGATCGACACGATTCTGTTTCATGCTCGTTTAGTCGATAATCAAGTCGTGATTGAAGAGGATAATTTCGAGGAAGGTTTAAGCCTGGCGCTGATTGCAGCGGGTATAAAAGCAGAGCATATCGTGACTAGCTCCTCTCCTAACAACAGCGGTAGACAGGGAGTGTATCAGACTGTGTAAAGTCCCTCGATTTCGAGCTTGGAAAGCTTCTTTGAAGTAGGGTATGTGGGTGAACGTAAATTATCAAGATTTGTGGGGAGAAGGGTGGTTGAAAGACAGCTTTTGCACAGCAGCGCGTTTTGTCTCCTCTCCCCGTCGATCGTACTTTGCCGTGGTAACTGGCGATGCATGACCAGCGAGTTTTTGCACGGTGGCAATATCCACTCCAGCATCAAGGAGGTCCGAACAGAACGTGCGGCGAAAATCGTGGGGGGAGAAGGACTCTATCCCTGCCATCTGACCCCGACGCTGCACAATTTTGAGTACGGCATCCGGCGTAATCTGCCTCCACTGCAACGTCCCACTGCTGCGGATGGGCAGTAAGAGTGGACCGGGTTGATGACCCCGAACGGCAATCCACCGTTCTACAATCGCGATCGCCTCTTCGGGTAAGTAAACGATTCGGTCTTTTTGACCCTTCCCTTGACGAACTTGCAAAGCCCCGCTATTTGGGTCAAAATCCTCAAGATTCAAGTGACACAGTTCTGCTCGTCGGATTCCGGTTCCCCGCAAGATGGCAATCAGCGCCGCATCCCTGACATCAATGGGTGCATCAGAATTCGTGCAAGTTTGCATCAGGGCTGATATTTCACTCCTTTTAAGCGCTCTCCCCTTGAGTTTTCTGGACTCACTGATTCGAGGTAAATCCACAGCTTTTGTGTAATCGTCGGCACCGAGCAAATCCAGACGGTAAGCTTCCTTGAGAACCCGCTTAAGAGCGGACAACATTTTATTCGCTGTTGCGGGCGCGTACCGTTGCATTAAAACTGACCGCACGCTGGAGGTATGGTGATACCTGATTTTTGCCCAGTCCAGGCTCAAATGGTCGCATTCGCCGGAGGTCAGCAGAGAGGCGATCGCATCCAAGGTCTGTTTCATTGTCGGTCTAGACCCTTGTGCCAAATTGGAAAGGTAGACCGCTGCTGGGTGACGGTTGAGAGGTACGGGTTCTGATAGCTTTAGGTTTTCCGGACTTTTATCCCGGTGTCGAGTAACCAATGCATTGCCAGTATTTAGAACTGCTCTTCTAAATAGTACTGTTAAACTGGATGGCTGTAGCAGAAGCCCAAACGAGGGACATCACTCCCCTGACGCAAAACATTGCCACAGTAAACCACCAAACGGAACGGCTGGACTTTCTCAATCTGGCGCACCAGATTGAAATTCTCTGAGGTTGGTTAGTTCCTTAGAGAGTTCCAGAGTTGTCGAACCACTTGGCGGATGCGATCGCGCCTTACGTCCTCCCTTCCGACCTCTAGCTCTGGCAGCGCCTAATCCGGCATTGCTTCTTTCTCGAATAATTTGTCTTTCAAATGAGAGCGATCGCGCCGAAGATGCTGAAGACCAACTTACCACCACTGGTAGCGGTGTCGATGCTTTCGGTCAGGCTGACAAATCCGATGCCAGAGGCATTGAAGTCTTCGATCAATGTCAGCAAATACTTAAGGCTTCTACCCAGCCGGTCAAGTCGCCATACAAGCAAGCTATCCCTGTTACAGAGATGTTCAAGATACTTGTTAAGTCCCGGTCTTGATTCTGTGGCTCCCAAAACAGTATGACCAAAAATCTTTTCGTACCCAGCTTTTTTTCAAAGCCTCATGCATGAAAGTTTGCTCATTGAAACTCATCGGACAGTATCCAATTTTCATTAAAAATGTCTTGTGACTTATCTATTAATTGTCCGATGAGACATAGATCAAAAGACGGGTAATGGGACGCGCTGGGGCTGGAGTTGAGCTGGACTGTGTCCAGTTGAGAATTTTATCTCATAAACGGTGGTTTATAAGAATAAGTATCAAGAGGTTTATCAGCACGTCTATCAATCTTACTCTGGGGCAGGGCGCAGTATTTACACTACAGTGGCTTGAGAGGGATGAGCCATCTTATGAACCAACAAATTGATTGCTACTCAAATTCTCAATTTCTGCCATTGGTAACAACAAACTATTTTCTATTTCCTGTCGTACCTCACGGCTCACATAACAATCGCTATTTAGGCAATCAACAAGTAGCCGATTGGCATAGAAATACTGAGAAAATAGTTCCAAATGAGGTTGACTAAATTGCCAATCATGTCCAATATTTCGCTGTTCAATCATCACAGTATTTAGCCGCTTAATCCAGTTTTGACTATTAACTCGCCACCATAGTGTGTATCTTCTGTTACTCTCTTTACTGTTGTTTAAATTAGGCAGTTGAGCTTTTAGTTCTTGCAGAGAGTGCTGTAGTTCAACTTTGAGGGCATGGTCGAGGTCGAGGGTGCTGTTGAGGGCGCTGTCGAGGGCGCTGTTGATGGCAAAATCGAGGGTGCTGTTGTGGTCGAGGACGCGGTTGAGGGCGCTGTCGAGGGCTTCGTCGAGGGCGTCGTCGAGGGCAAGGTCGAGGGCAAGGTTGCGGTCGAGGACGCGGTCGAGGGCAAGGTTGAAGGCGTGGGCGAGGACGCGGTCGAGGTCGCGAGCGAAGTCGCGGGCGAGGACGCGGTCAAGGTCGCGAGCAAGGTTGAGGTCGAGGTTGCGGTCGAGGTTGCGGTTGAGGGCGCGGACAATGTAAAAAGCCCGCACTGCGGCTGGTTTATAAGCCGCCTTCACAGATAGAGATTTTTGGTTTAACCAGGAGAGAAACTGCTGTATTTTCTCGTCTGAAGCTACAAGTGCGTCAGTCTTTTTTTTCATCAATTCCAATAAATCGCCAGCATTTGGCAACATACCAATTGCTAATAGAAAGACTTCGCGCCAACGCTTTTCTGTGATATTACTGCTTAAAATTTCTAGTTTCTCTAAAGCTTTTGAAGCTGGACTTTCAACAATTTCTTTAGCCGTAAAATACTCTTGAAATGTCAAATGGGAAAAAGAATAAATGCTTTTAGCCCGTTCCACCAATAATCCATGTTGAGCTTCTATTGATTTCAATACGGCTTCGCTATCTAGTTGTAATTCCTCCAAGTCAGTACTGGCATTAGGTATATTACGGATGTAATTAACAATATGTTTTTCAACTTCTTGTTGCTTAAAGAAGTAGTTGCCCTCCTCAAAAGTAGTTAGAGCAATTTGGCTTAATAAATCTTCTTTGCGTTGGAGCGATAGTTTTTTATAGACTTGCTCACGCTCAATATTCCGTTTGGCATCCCATTTTTTCAGCAGGATATCCAACCCCTCTTTGTAAAGTTGAGAGCGATTTGAGGGAAAGTCGGCCGATTCTTCAAACACTAAACACAGCAAGGTTAACAATAGTGGATTAGTTCCTAACTCTCGGATTGGCTTATCTTTTTGCAGTTTCTGAATAAATTTTTTAGCTTTTTTCAGGTCTTTTATCTGAAACCACTTGTTAGAAAAATCAGCAATCTGCTGGTCATCAAAATCAGCGACTTCAACTTCAGCAAACTGTTCAAAAGTATACTCCCGTGCGGCAATCCGGCAAGTAATGACAAACGGGTTCTGGTGATAGTGTTCAGAAAACTCCTTAAGTTGTTTGAGAACTCGGCTAATATCTTCTTCTCCAACCTCATCCAGGCCATCGAGTAAAACTAACGCCCTGCCGGAATTTAGTAATTCAGATATTTGAGACTCTGCTACCTTATCTTTAGCTAATTGCTGAATGATAAATCCCCCTAGTTCCGGCTGTTCTTTGTTTTCTGCAAATTGCTTAAGTGTAATAAAAATAGGGACTCGTTGTGCTTGGAACTTTCCAACGATGCACTGAATAGCTAGATACTTTAAGAATGTTGTTTTTCCAGCTCCTGGCTTGCCCAATACCATTAGCTTTTGGTGTTGCTCTACAGCTTTTAACCCTGGCACTCGCTTTTCAACTTTGCTTAGTCCAAAGCGGTCGAAGTTTTCTGGCTCACAAATTTGCAGGAGTTCAGCAATTCCTAACCGTCTGCGTCCAGTAACTTTCTCCAGGATGTTGACATCAGTGTAAATGTCACCTAAACCAACGGGCTGTTCCATATCTAGTACTCGCATTTTACCGCAGCGTTCTTGGATACTGGATTTTACTTTTTTGCGTATCTCCTGTACTAAGGAATCTATATCTTTATCAGTGTTTAAAGTCTCATCAATTGTAGAGGAATGAGCTTTTTCATATTCCCTAATAAGCCAATCATGCAATCTGCGAGCTTTATTTGGCCCTTTCCCACCTATACTGAACTTCTTGTATACCCAAGTCATGCGAGTACGGGAAGCTTCTGGAGAAATGTAGAGAAACTCAGCAGCATCTAATTCATTTCCCTTGCTACTAAATCGTTGAACGAACACCTCCTTTTGCTCTGGGGAAAGCTCGTAGTCACTAGCCAACTGATTCAGAAAATCCTCTGGAAGCAGGCGCATTTGTTAATCTTACAAGTACCTGACAAGCTAGTCTAACCAACTTTGAGAGTTATGTAAGGCTACATCAGCCTACATAAGCCTATGTTTTAGCGAATAGTCAAAAGCTTAGTTGAGAAAGTAGGTGTAGTCGAGAAAAATAAGCAAGCGTGGGACTCGGCTCAACTGCCAACAGGCGGGAAATCTACCCTCGCTATTAGATAGTTGAAACCAATGACAAAGATTACATCCACATTCAAGCTAGTGTTTGGGACGGTAGTAGGTTTTACACTCGTCTCAGGAATCACCGCCGTAGTCATTGCCTCACAACCGCAGTTAACACCACAACAAGAACGAGTGTTTGAAACCTGCCAAACCACTTGGCAGACAGGTATCGGGGCTGTGGTCGGGCTGATGGGAGGGAAAGCTGCTAACCTTCTTCATAAACAGGAAGAAGAAGAGAAAAGGAGCAAGAGCCAGCAATAACCATTCAGTAAAAACTTTGTCCAGGCTGTTCTAAATGGAATACCTGGACAGAGTAGGATATCTACAAAAAACTTTGGTTGCCAAAGTTAGGTATTAGGCAGCATCGAAAATTATTCACAGTGCGAGCCAAGAATTTGCTTAGCAGGAACGCCTTTAGCGACTCTCCAATATCCTATCGATCCTAGATAAGATATCTTGTGCCGTCTTCTTAGAAGAATCGAGTGTAGTACAGCCATCAGCAGGCACGTGAATTATTCCTCACGCCCTCGTCCTCCAAATGACGTAAGCGCTCCTGAGCTGCGGCTGGTGATTCTTGATGCCAGTGATCACCGTGCGATCACTTTGACAACTGCAAAGAGAATATCCAGACACACCTTGGTTATTCAATTCGGAGAGGAAAGCTCCACTCACAACGCGAACTGTGCGAGACATTTTGAATCGGGCAGCAGAGGAAGCGGGATTGGGCTATTCAGTTCACCCGCACATGATTAGGCATAGCACAGGTTTTTATTTGGCATCGAAGGGATACGACACGAGAAAGATTCAAGACTATCTAGGGCATCGCCAGATACAACACACCGTCAGATATACGAAGCTGGCACCGGGGCAGTTTGAAGGAATGTGGGAATAAAGGTGAACTGTTCAGGGGATCTAATGAGCGTTACACCTCATTTTGGAATAAACCACTAAACCTTCAAAGGCATACAGATGAGGGTTAACTTACTAGCTGGGGTGAGTACGCCAGAATAGCGATTGGACGAAACCGCACCGATTACTAAGCCAATATGTTTACAGTTGCCTAGCGAAAACTCAAATGACTTCTTTGAGTTTATTAAGCAACACATATCATTTTGATATGCTTCCGCTTGATAGTCAGGGATTGCTAAGTCAATATATCTATAGCTACTTAGGAGGAAAGTAAGAAAAACGAGAAGGTTAACGACCCCACTAGATTCAGATCAGTTTGAAGAGAAAATCTCCTAGCTGCTACACCAAGGGGAACACATATACGTGGAGATTAGTATGAACTAAAAAGATAAGGTTGTGAATCCCCAGCCTTCAGATTTGCTTGCTCAAATGAACAGCCGTTTTCAAAGGCACAGCCTTGAAAGCTAGGGTGATTCTCTGGGAATAAAAAGCTAGAGAAGCTTGTAATGCTTTTTGCAAAGCTAAAAATCGCATAGAAGCATAACTAACTAGAATTTTCAGTTTACGTTCCTTGTTTAGGCTGCTATATTATGTAGCTTGCAAGTTTCTGGTGCGATTAATTCAGTGATTAAGAACGACATCTGTATTACCGACATCCGCCAGAGCATATACAGAGCGCCGATTCCCGATACGGCACGAGCTTCTTCAGGCGTTGTGTTTTAAGGAGGTGAGAAAAATTTAACAACAAATAAGTTGGCAATTAGACCGCATCGACCTTAAAAACAAAAACCCCTAGTCGTAACACCAGGGGAATCAAGTAAACCAAGAGATTATTATGAACCAAAAGAACAAGACTGGGAACCCCCAGCCTCCAGTTTCGCTTGCTCAAATGAATAACCGTTTTCAAGTTAACGCAGAAGCACAAACGCAGAACATAGTTGTGAGTGCTTTCGATACAAGCCCAACGCTAGCTCCAGATACCTATTTAGTAGCAAAAGCAGTAGCTGGCTCAAGCGGCATTTCTCCTGCTGTTAGTCCTAATGACATTTCAATATGGTGGTATCAAGAACGCTCTCGCCAAGCCAGTGTAAGTTTCAACCTTGCTGTTGGTTTAGCTGGAGTAACAGGGATATTGAGTCTTGCGTTTGCTGCCTCAGTTTGTACAGGAAATGTATCGGTAGCAACAGCGATGGGGGCTATAGGGCTTACTTCGGGAGTTGCCGGTACATGTCTATTCAAGTTTTCGGATGATGCAAATAAAAGACTAGATGAGACTGCAAGGAGGCTTTTAGACGACGAATAATATGCCCAAGCTGTTCAGCATTTAAACTGCGTATTTCAGAGGTTGAAACCTTTTACTGCCTTAAAGTGCTTTAGAAATTTAGATGCTGAACGGTCTACGACAATTCTTGAGTGAAGGTTCCCTATGGCATAGGTATGGGTTCTCCCCCAATAACCTGTACATCATCTGCTTCTATAACGAATAGTTCAGCTTGATGGGTGTCAAAACCAGTATGGCGAACATGCGTGACTTTATAGACTGGTTCTTCAGAGGATAAGGCAACATACTCTCCCACAACTGGAACTCTGCCGAACGGATGAACACCAAGTCCTTCTTTTATTTCAAGCCTACCTTTCTCCCGAAGAAATACCATGCAATTGACGATGTTATTTTGCGTCACCATTAAAATTTCATGCTCCAATCACTATAGACAATAGTAATCTAACACTGAACTCCTTACAGAGAACCTTATGCAGTTTGCTAAAGAAGCGATAAGCATTAAATTCCCAGGAGCAACTAAGTGAGCAGGTAGATTTAGCGAGAAATTCGGCAATAGAAACGTTAATATGAGGTTGCGTATTGTCCCATTTTAGGACGATTGCGCTTCCAGTAAACTTTGTAAACACATTCATAAACGCTTGTAAAAGAATCTTGCTAGCCTTAATCAGTAAATGAAAATCTAAAACTGACATAATAAGAATACATAAGAGTACCTGTATATGTTTCTTTGAATATAGACGATGCTGGCTTTAAAAGAAGTTGGCAATAAGTCTTGTGAAATTACTATTCCCAATTATCAGTATGACGAAAGTTGCAAGCCCTATCTCAACCGGAGGTGCTGGAAGTGATTACGAAAAACAAGTTGGTGCTTACTACCTAGTAGCATTACTACTGCAATCAGTGCCTCGCGGTCAAGATGCCGGAGTAACGCGAGAAGTACGTTTTCAACGTCTCTATGAGGGAGAGCCACTAGATGATCTCATCATTGTTTCAGAGCTGCCAGTCGGTGAAGCTAAGCTTGCTCTCCAAATAAAACGAGATTTAATTTTTGGTGAAAAAGATAAAACCTTTAATGAAGTAATCCAAGCTTGCTGGGAAACTTTCAAATCTACGAACTTTCATATTGGCATCGACCGCTTCGGAATTGGAATTGGGCTGTATTCAAAAAAAATCGATGAATATTATCAAAGCGTTCTTACTTGGGCACGTACCAGTACGGATGCAGATGACTTCTTGAAGAGAATTAACCAAGCAGGTTTAGCTAATAACACGCAGCGTAGCTTTGTTCAATTGATTCGAGGCATATTGGATAGCTACTCAGGCAGTAGTGTAACCGATGATGAGATATGGAACTTTCTATGTTCGATGGTTATTCTATATTTCGACTTTCAGAGAGATGGTTCGCGTGACTATAGCTATAGCGTTGAGATGGTCAGCCATCTGCTAAATGCTGAGAAAAAAGCTGAATCCCCGCAACTTTTCACAGAAGTTGTTAATTTGGCTGCTGAGGCAAATCGAACTGCTGGCAGTTTTAATGCAGACATTTTGACACAGAGGTTACAGGCTAAATTTTCTTTGCTCTCACCTATTGATTGTCGTTCCGACCTTGAGAAGTTACGACAAGAATCAGGTTTCGCGCTAAATGACATACGAGTCGATATTGGCGGTCTAAGTCTGAGCCGAACCGAACTAACTGTTAGCGCTTTAGAAAAGCTCTCAGAAGCATCGCTAATCGAAATAGTTGGTTTATCAGGAGTTGGTAAGTCAGTTCTGTTGAAAACTCTTGTTGAGCATCAAAGAGGAGAAGGACCAGTTCTAGTTATTTCAGGAGATCGTATCACTGGAGCCGGTTGGAGTAGTTATGCCAGTACTTTGCAACTTAAGCAGCCACTGAATAAACTTCTCATAGCATTGAGCGGCAGTTTTCGACCCGCTATTTTCATTGATGGAGTCGATCGAATTGTTGACATAGGTAAACGTGCTGTTGTGAATGATTTACTTCGCACGTTAGCGGCGGTTCCACTCAGTGAAGATGGTTCTCGGTCTTGGACAGTTGTGTTCTCTGCACGGGAGGAAAATCTTCAAGAAGTCTACAGATGGTTGAATTGGCAACCACTAGGAAAGCCAACAAGGTTGCAAGTACCGGAATTAACCGCAGAGGAACTTCAAAGTGTTGTTAAATATAGTCCTCGGCTCAAACCGCTGTTATCTCTTAGTCAGCTTTCTCCGATTCTCAAGAATCCATTGATGTTGAGGCTTTTGGAAGACCCACGTATGCTTCCGAACTCAGGAGACCTACCACCTGTTGCTACAGAAATTGAAATTAGCAAAGTTTGGTGGGACAGACTGGTTGGTAACGAAGGTTCTGTCCCCGGCCGTGATAGAAAAAGTTCTCTTTTAAGATTGGGGAAACAGGTTGTAAAATCTCCTGGTAAGCATTTTACTGTTGAAGAAACTGTTCCTCCAGAGTCAATTATTTCTCTCACGGCAGATCGAATCATTGTACAAGACTCAGATCGGGAAGTGTATCGCTTTGATCATCACTTGCTAGAAGACTGGGTGATGTATCGCTTATTGGATCAGCGTCGTGAAGAATTACCTGCTTATCTTCAAGAACTAGATGAACCGCTCGGTTTATATAGAGCTGTTCAATTATTGGGGTTAGCTTTGCTAGAAAACTCTAAGACAGCAAATTCTTGGATACAACTGATAGAGCAAGTTGAGCAAGCGTCGGAACTTTCTTCTAGATGGCGGCAAGCATTACTGACTGCGCCTCTAGTATCTCCACGTTCCAGCGAATTGCTTGATAAAGCTGAACAGCTACTCATAGCTGATAACGCACGACGGCTTATTGAGTTGCTGGTTGCGGTAAGAACATTGGAAGTGATGCCGAACTTTTCACTAATGTCTCCATTTACAGAAGCAGAGCTACAGTCAAGTGACCGCGTGATGCCGCTTTTAATGAGCGATCCAATTCCCAGATGGTCAGTATGGCAACCTTTTATGGGTTGGTTGCTGAAGCGTCTTAACAATTTACCTGTTGGTATTCGCCCAGAAGCTGCCAGATTAATGGAGATATGGCAGACGAAAACACCAGCCAAGGCAATTTATAAAAGGGAAATTGGTGAGATAGCGATTGCGTGGCTTGAAGAAGAGGGAGAGAAAGAAGAAGTGAGGAGAGGTTAGTAATGGCAGAATATAATGACTATAAAAAGCGCTTACACAGAATTATTTTGCATTCAGCAGATATCCTTCCAAAGGAAGTTTTAAGTTATCTGCTAAGTAATTCTCCCTGGTTTGAGGTTAAAAGAGATATTCTAAGCAAGCCTCAAGATTACAAGCCGCTTGTTGACCATATTCCTTCTCAATTCGTTGACTTTGTTCTTGATTTTATTATCAAAACCCCCAGGATTGAAATAGACTATGAACCCTATTTCTTAGAAGTTGGTGATGAGGGGTGGTATGCAGAAGTTGGTGACGAGGGATGGAGTAATAATTTAGGGATTAGTGATAAGTCTACTTTTCTTCCGGCTACTCCTATTCAAGGACCATTTCTATACCTTCTCAATACAAATGAAGAGGAGGGACTTCGGTTAGTTCATACTCTTGTGAACGTAGCTATTGAGCGATGGCGGCACCAACCACAAATTGTTCATCCAGATCAACCAGAACTTATCCCCGTACCTGTTACTCTTCAATTACCTTCAGAACTGCATGATTTTTGGGGTGATATTGAGGTTTACTGTTGGTTTAGAGGAAAGTCTACTGAACCAAATCTAGTTATGTCTGCTCTTATGGCTCTTGAGGTTTGGATGGAAACACAAATTGAAGCAGGCAGAGATGCGGAAGAACTTTTTGAAAAAATTTTAGTAAAAAGTGATTGTGTTGCAGTTCCAGGTATATGTTTGGGCATTGCTCTTGCTTATCCCGAAAAGTGTCTCAAAGCAGCTTTGCCTATCGTTAGTAGCCCGATGATTTGGAAAATGGATATTTCTCGCTCTACAACATTAGATATATTAGGCACTTTTCGCTTTGACTATTTAGACGGTAATAAACTAATGTATGACATCCTTGAGAAACGAGATAAAAAAACTCAAAGAACAAAAGACATTAGAAGTCTTGCTGTAATGTACATGCATTCGACTGATAACAATATTAAAAGTATATTTCAGCAAGCAGTTGAAAAATTTACGCTTAATCTTCCATTTTTCACTAAGGGGGATCAAGATAATCCTGAAATGATTTTTTCGTTAAAAGAAGATGTAAAAAAAATTCAAATCTACAGTGATTTAAAAAACTATAGACAATTCCAAGCGGCAAATTACGTAGAGATTATTGTAGAACCCCCTGAAGAAATTAGAAAACGTCACGAATCTGCACTGAGCTTTAGCTCTGAATGGCATCGTTGGCTTAAAGTATGTCTTTGGGTAGAACGAACTATTGAAAAGGGCAGCACAGATGAAAGCATGACTTTAGAGGAAGCTATTACATTTGTGAAAGAGTTTCATCAGCTTGAAGCTGTTTTTCAGGAGGGCGACGAGGATGATATTCGCAAGTATACCTGCCTGCAAACAATTGTGGGCGCTGCTGTTGCCGCTTTGATTACAGATTTTGAATGGGCGCAAAATCAGAACTTAATAGAATGGAGCCGTAACGTCTTTCTTGCAGCAGTTCGTTTATCAAAATCATCTACTCATGCAGCTTCAAGCTCTAAAATAAAAGTATATGCTGGGCGTGGGCTGGCATTACTTGTTTCATATGGCATAGCTAATGCTGAAGTACGATTAGAAATCCTTCAACTCATTGGTAACTCATTAAGGCCATTTTCTAATTCTAGGGAAGCGGTAAAAGCGGTATTTTTGGGTCTAAAAAAAGCTTGGAATATTGATGTAGTATTGTGCTGGAATGCCTTGGGTCTTTGTCTCTCACTCTCTTTAATTCCTGGAAAACTTTATTATAAAACTCAGCGCGATCAATATGGAAATTCCTATAATGAGCTAAAAACTTGGGAAGATAACATTATTCAGAGTTATCTTAATTATTTAGCAAAAGATGAAATTTCTGACCTTCCTCGAATCGCTATAGCAAGAAACATTGCTTTTGTTCACAAACATGTTCAGTATGGACTTTGTGCTTTGCCACTTACAGAACTGTGTCGTGACTCGGATACAAAACAAAAATTGCTTCAGCTTTGTGACGGCTTACTTGCTCGAACAATTGCGGATAATTTACCAATTAAGGATAAACCTTTTTCACACCCTCAACCTTCACTTATCTGGAATCAATTCATTTTAAACTGGGCAGCTTATTTGGCTCTATCGCTAAACACTGATGAGATTCGCCAACATATCTTGACACCATTACGAGATAATTGGTCACAAGCCCCCAGACTGACTGCTGATCTTTTGAATGGATATATCTGTCATCAAATTGCGTACACTGAGGGGCCTAATAAAAAAGCACTAGAAACCTGGCAAGAAATTTGTAATTGGGTACTGAGTAGTTCTGAAATTGTAAAAGTAGCCTGTTTAAAATACCTTGACAACGAGACTGAAGAAATTCTCCAGTTAATTATCTTCAATCATCATGGTGAATATTACATTAAGGGAGAGTGGCAACATGCAAATTTGTTTATTTACGTTTTTGATAAGTGGGTTACAGTCGTCGGGCATAATCCTGATGCTTACACTCATCTTCTTACAATGCTCGATGGTATTGGTTGGCTGTTTGCACCAGAGCCAACACTCGAATGGTTAAATCGGTGTGCAAGTAAAGCTGTTCATGACCTTTGGAATGAACAGCGTGGGAATGGAAGAAGGACAGCAGAATTATTAAATCGTATTTGGAACAGCTTTGAGCAGCGGATTCGTAATGATAAGGTGATCTTACAACATTATTCTAATCTGGTATATCGATTAGTGGAAGCTGGTATTCCCCTTGCGAGTATGCTTCAACAGAAGCTAGAAAAGCGAGGATAAGTGGCTAACTAAAATTCCAATCGTTTATTCCCACGCTTCAATCTGCTGCTGCAATTACTGAATGCAATCACCTTATATTTTTCAGCTTTACAGATATATGCCACCATTGTTCGATTTTTTAAGATCATTCCCTTGGGTCGGCTCTAGAAAATCTGTTTCTACATCGTCATACCAACATTTCTCGACCGACGATCGCACTGGTGTCCGAGAGAAAGAATCAAAGGTGTTGGAGCTAATACGGCAAGGACTCTCCTACCGAAAAGTAGCCGAGGCACTGGGGCTTTCAAAAAACACCGTGATGAGAATTGTGCGAGATTTACAAGCAGCACTGCCAAATTGAAAATAAACCTTAATAGCGCGATCGCAATGTATCCTTCAATTTAATGCGATCGCGCGTTCTTGTAGATCGGCTTGAAGGGATAGGGATATCGGCTACAACAGCCACGATGAAGGCTGATACCAGTTTCCGATGAAGATGTCCTAAATTGAAGAAAGCAACAGGGTATGTGTAGCCGAGTGTGAGTTCGATTCATCCGTTGCGGGGTTCTGAGTTACGCTCTCTACGACAGCTGCGAGTTTCATCTGAGTGAATATGACCAAAAAACGTCCACAGAAGAAGACAGCTCCTACCGATGAATTAAATATTCTTGCGGTTCAGCCGTCTCCTCAAAAAGTAGAGCCAGAGGATGTACAACCCGTTGCGGATAAGATTGAAAACCCTGTTGATGATGCCGCATCAACCCCTGTGCCAGTAGAGGCGAGGACTATTGACTTCTCATCCTCAGAGCCTTCCCTTGACACCTCATCAGTTCCTGTCACTTTCGACTCTCCCCCAACTTCGGAACCAGCTCCGGAACAAAGCGACTCCTCTGCCTCTTCTCATGAAGAACCGCCAGCTTTGTTCCAGGCGGTGGGCATTCTCACCGGCGATGTCACAATTGATGATGAAAAAACTTTTGTGAGTGTCGGGGGAAAAACCTATCCACTCTATTATTCCAGCTACCACAAGCGGGCATTGGCGGCGCTCAAAAAAGAGATTGAGACAACTGGAATACGACAGCAGAAGTTAATTGTCTATCCCAAAATCACTCACTATCCTGGCGGGAAACAGCCCTACTCGGTCGGGTTCCAGCTGGTGGGTTTTGTGGGGCACCAAGCTTCTGGGACGGGTGTTTCCAGTGACCTGCAAGATTTGGAGTTCAAAATCTGCGGTTTATGGCAGTTCATTCCCGTTTGCCGAATCCCATGCATTTCCGTATTTAAGAACTTCAATCAGCAACGCCTTGAGTTCATTAAATCGGCACAAGCTGAACTAAAAGTGAATTTCATGAAGGCTTCTCACATTCCTGTCCTCTGGCGAGATGCCCCTGTGCCTCCATTTCGCTTCAACCCCAAGCTGGAGAAAGAAGCTCAGGGTAAAGCTTTCTTTGTTCAGATTAAGGCTCGGTTCAACAGCGAACGAAATACTTTTGAATTTGTTTCCCTTTTAGCTATTCCTAGTTCTGAGCCTCCTAACTACCTGAAAGCGGGTAAGAAGGATAAGCTTGAGGTTGCCAAGACAAGGCTAGCGGCTTCAAAAGCTCGTCAGCTCGATGAGGCGCGTTCCCATAACGATGCGGCCCTCCCTCAGAGTAGAACTACCTCCGCTCCAAAGCCCAAGCCAAAACCTAAAGTGGTCGCCCAGGAGTAATTAGTGTTTTGCGAACTATCTCATCTGACCTGCCTTCAGTGCCGGTTGCCGGGTGGTTTACTCAGCTCAATGGAGTTTTTGATTACAGCAACTCTCCAGTCGCGGAGATATCTGTAGGGAGCCGCTGCCATTCATTCTCTGTCCGATTGCATGCGATCGCTCGGCAACCATGCCAGCACAATGGTTAAAGTGCAGTAATACCCAATATGCTTGCCGGTACAAGAGCCTGCCACAATCGTGCGATCGCTTACAGATAGCAGTCTAACCCTGCTCTGTAAAACTGGGGTGAAAGCTTGATTTTTCGTGGGTTGTAACCGGATAAGTTCATCAAATTTTCCCAAAGTGCCAGAAAAGGGTATCTGTCAGGTCTTAGAGAATTTAAAGTTCTCAATTTTTTCTCAATCTGGCGCACCAGATTGAGATTTCCTGAAATTAGTTCTTTGGAAAATTCCAGAGTTGTCAAACCACTTGGCGCACGCGATCGCGTCTTACCTCTTCTTCTATTGCGACCTCTAGCTTTGGCAGTGGCTACTTTGAGCTGGTAGATGACAGGTTCGGATGAATCAGACATCTTCGCCATCTTATCGCGTCGCCTGCTCTATCTCCCCCGAAAAAAATCGCTCTCCGTGTTGTAGCCACAGCAACCTAACTAGCGGTTGCACTGAAGCCGACGCACATATATGCTGGGCTTCGTGCGATGCTGACGCGCTGGGTCAGCGAACTTCGTCGTTAGCCCGCTACGCCCAAGACCTCAGCTTGTGAGATGAGCAATGAAAGCTGTGTATTCTGACCAAAAGCCGATTTTCGCTCCGCCAAGCATCTTCCTTGCTGGCCCCACTCCACGGACGGCTCAGGTCGCATCTTGGCGAATACAGGCGCTTCATATCTTGCAAGAAGTCGGCTTTCCTGGCACGGTTCTGATCCCAGAGCGTCACGACTGGACTAGTTCATTCGACTACATTGACCAGGTCGAATGGGAGTTCGCCTGCCTGGAAGCGGCGACGGTTATCGTGTTCTGGATACCCCGCGATTTGGTCTGGCTACCGGGCTTCACGACCAACGTCGAGTTCGGTCGCTACATCGGCTCTGGTAGATGCGTCTATGGCAGACCTAACTCCGCTCCCAAAAATCGGTATCTCGATTGGCTCTATCAGAAATTCACGGGTGAAGCACCGTGTACGTCGATCGAGGATACCTTAAACGCAGCCGTCATGCGTGTATTACACTCAAATAACCGATGAAATTGTCTGCCGCTTTCCACGACGCGGGCTAACTAACAGCTGTACTGGATGCGGCGCAGCTATGCTTTTCGGTGTTCCTCAATTCCGCCGCACGGTGTCGGTGAACCTTGCTGTTAGCCTGCCCTCGCAATGGTTAGGGCAGTACTTGTAGCTTCATGGTTTGGAGTTGGTTGCAGAACTCTCTTGTTAAAGTCATCCCGCCTCCAACACATGGGAATAGCTCTACGTGTGGGTGGATCGATGATAGTGTGTGAGCGATCGCGAGTAACGGTGACGTTTAGATTGTGGATCGAACTCCAGCGAGTGGATTAGCCCAGCTTGTTCGCTAAAGCAATAGATACTTAAAAGGTTTAGCACTCAAGCTAAAAGCTGTCATTATCGCTTCCATCAAGGAGCCGGTGGCAGTATCTAAAACTTTTTGAATTCAATAGTGGAAGAATCATTCACCCAGCTGCTAGAGCCAGCTAGTTTAAACCACCCAGAATTGATAAAAGTTTTGGTAAAAATCCAAGCGATGCCAGAATAGACTGACCGGGCTACATATTTAGGAAACTGGCACAATGCTCTCTACAAAGCCAGTTTAGTGGGAATTATATAGGCTCAAAGTCAACTTCATAGCTAGCGCTCCACTCTAATACATAAACCTTTCTCCCCACCCACCGAAGCCTTGACAGTTTTCTGGGTCAAAGGTTAGACTCTATAGTAGCACTAATTAAATATCTAATCCCAAAAAGGGCGACTCTGTATAGAGCCGCCCTTTTTGCTTTTTTTGGCTAAACAAAATTCTATCAAAGTGTTAGTAATTTAGCCAAAAATACCGTGATAAATATTATTAACAAATATTTATCACGCTGGACAAGCATTCAATAGCTTCAACCGAATATCTGAGGCGCTTTTTAGGCTTTTTTGCCGGTAAAAAGATAGAGGCATTTTGGGTAAATTCGGTGCCATGAAATGCGTGGTATGGTGTCATAAATAATTACCCTTCAAGGAGCAAAATGACTTTTTCAACTAACCGACCAGAAACTTGGGCAGATGTTTATCATCTTTATACCAATGACCTTAAATCGACCTATCCGGATCGCCCATATGTGGCAGCGCCGGTTCAAACTGCTGTCATTCGTTACACCTTACCCAAATTGGGATTTATCCTACCGCACCGCAAAAAGCTTACCCAAGCTGATGTCAATGCTGGCCTGGAATTTATGAAACAGATTCCCATTTCTGAATTGAATCAAGCTCTTAAGTACCAATCAGAAGTTTTTGCCAGTTTGGGCAATGTTTCTAGCGCTCGTACTTATCGCTTGCATCTCAAAAAAATGCTGGATTGGTGTTATCAACAGCCTTGGTGGAAAGTTGCTATTAAAAAGAATGGTGGAGACTGTTGTTCCTCCATCCGACTTCAAAAAGGTCGAGTCAGCGACAATGTTCGAGTCACTGATAAAAAACTAACCCCTAGTTCTTCAAATTTTTCTTATGGCTTAAAGCTCTCGGATATTTTTCCAGAATTACAAGTTTCTCTCGACGAGCTTTTAAGGTTTCAAATCGATCCGGTTGGCAATCGCAAACGCCAAGATGGTCCCTTACGCAAGCGTAGTGCTGAAGCTCATGTGAATTCAGCGAAAAGATTGTTGGGCTGGCTTCATCACTATAAGAACGTACCCTTGGAAGCGCTAAGCCTTAAACTGCTCGTTGCTTCTAGCGGCTTGATGTCTGACGGTCATCGAGATGAAAATGCTATCGATGAAATGATGGACTTAATTGACGAACACCTGCGATGGTTACGCGAGACGAGGGAGGCATCACCCAATACTGAGTTAAAAGTTGTGGAAAGTATTGTTGCGGTCGCTAAGTTTCTCTATCACAAGGAGTCTAAATGCCAGTCTCGCCATCTGGTCTCTAATAAACGGGTTGGATACAGAGATATTCCAATTATTGAGGAACTCCGCCGCTTGGAGTGCGACATTATGGCGCGGGTTAAGACGACACCCCGTAAATCTGATGAGTCGAAAAAGTGGATTGACTGGCCCACTTTCAAGGCTTGTGTGGAGCAGTTGTTAGCTGAATGTGCGCCTCGCGATAACTATGGGAAGAAACGTTCCCAGATGGTTCTGGCTCGAAATCATCAAATGGCTTTAATTTTTCTGCTGCTGAGTGTTTTCCCGGATCGCGGGCGCACGATCCGGGAGTTGGAGATGGGACGAACTTTAATGGATCGAGATGGGAAATGGTTCATTGAACATACGGCTGCTGACTTTAAGACGGGTGACACTTATTGCAAGAATGGTCACAAACGAATTGTCGAGCTGCCATCTGAAGTTTATCCATTGCTTGAGGCGTGGTTGTCTCAATGGCGGAAGGTCTTCAAACCAACACATAACTATGTTTTCTCCCAACCTAATGGGAAACCCATCTCTGAAGGTGCTTTGTACAGCTATGTCCGTAAACGAGTTTATCGGTTGACGGGTCAGGCTTTTACTCCCCACATGGTCAGGGATTCGGTTGTCACTTATCTGAAACTTTCTGGGACATCGGATCAGGTACTGGCAGCTTTAGCTGAGTTAATGGCTCATTCTCAAAAGATGCAGCGCCAGGTTTACGATCGTCGTACTCCTCAGCAAAAAGTAGCTCCAGCCCTCATCGCATTGCAGTCTTTACCAACAGGTAGTTTGCCGCCACCGCCGCCGCTATCTGTCAAGAAGCCCTAATCCCAGACCCAGAGCCAATTCTTAATTGAGAGTTTTGGCTCTGTAATAGGTTTTTCATTCGATCCAGCAGCGAACGCGATCGCTTCTGGTTACGGAAAAAGCCATTATCACCAAAAGGAAGAATGAGGAGCGATCGCAATCCAATTTCTGAGAGTGCGAGAACTATTTGTCAGTACCAATTGGTACAGGCAATTAAATTTCAGAGAAGATAACGCTCCTTAGTCCATCTCAGTACACCCATCCCATTCAATCAGCCTTAGTTCTGAAAGCTTATACCATTCAGTTTGACTACCCGGTTTACCCGCACGTTCCTCCCACCTTACTAGCGCCTCTTTTCCGTTGTTACGAAAGTCTTCAATATAGCCGTGCCATTCATAAGCGACGAAGAAAGGTTTAGCCAGCGCTACCGTAGAAAAAAGCTCAAAATTTTGTTTTTCAACAGCGGGTGAGGCAGTTTCGGTAGTGGGTGAGGCAGTAGGTGAGGCAGTGGGTGAGGCTGTATCGCTTACTGGGTCAGGCGGGTGAGGCAGTCGAGGCAATTTTTGAGGTTGATTACCACCTGGATCGAAAATTTCATTGCGTTGCAAAGAAATTCCATTTTGCATTTCATCAATTTTTTCTAGAGGTAAAGAAACTGCCTCGACTGCCTCACCATCGTTATCTAGCAAGGGTTCTAGCCTCACCATCTGCCTCACCATTGCCTCACCATCTGCCTCAACTGCCTCACCTTCGGACGAGATTTTAGAAAAGCTAATCCCTTTGAGACCGATATTGCCTTTCCCCACCGTGACTCTCTTTGCTTTCGGGAAGAGTTCCTGAAAACGTGCCAGGACTTGATTCATTCCTTTTACATTTCTATCGCCCTTCTTCGCCTGGTCAGTCCAAATAGGCTTTTTAGAGTCGCTGTAAGTTAGCGTCCCGTTTTTTTCATACCAATGTTTGAGCCGTTCCCAAATTTCACCGGCTTTCAAGGTTCCCTCTGGGTCGTAGTCCAATCCCGTGTCCTGGCAGAACTGGAACAGGTGAGAGTTTTCTGCTTGGATGTCTTCGAGCGCCTTCCGCGTGCAGCTGTAGTCGATGCCGTCACGCATCAGATCAATCAATGCAGATAGGACTTTATTCAAGAAGGCAGGGAGAACCTCTTTCTGCAAAAATTCTCGATCGTATTTAAATCGTGGATCTGCTTCCAGCTCTCCTTTGCTAGGGTCGGCATTGATTTTGAAAGTTTTATTGAATGTCAGCACCCCATAGCGCCCAGTGATTGCCTCCAAACTTCCTTGTAGGTTGGGGGTGTCGTTGCAGTTGAATAACGCGACCGCCCTTGGGGCAAATTCCCGCTCATCTCTTCCCTTCCGTTCAGCAGAAAGGGTGTCGCCAGTGATGAAAGCCTTCAAGCTCTGAACCTTGTCGAGTTTAGCGAAATTGGCATTTTCGGAACTCCAATTGATCAGAGCTTTTTCGGTTTGGGCTATCGGAAATTTACGTCCTGAATCGTATGCCGCGAAGTCCGAGACGGTAGCACTGGAGATGCCTTGATATCCATACATTGCCGCCGTAACTTCTTTGGCAGCATCTTTTCCGTTCGAGCCATGCCCTTTGAGTAACAAGCCCCTAACCAACCGTCCCTTATACTTGCGGACTGTTTGTAAATCGAGAGACGCGGCAATTGTTCTCAGGAAAATCTCCCGCTGCGGTTCATCTAAAACGGCGAGTAAGCGATCGCAGTGTTGAGGATCGGCGTTTGGCTCGTAAGTCGCTAATGGTGGGTAAGTGTAATATTTCGCCGGATCGTGAGGAATCAATTCCCATTTGGGAGTTGCCCCTTCCCAGCGAATCTCCAAAACCCCATTGGTGCAGTTCAATCCAGGAGGGTTAACCAGAGACGGATCGACTCCTAAGCGAATCTTGACCCACTCCAGAACAGCTTTAACTTTGGCTGCATTGGCGTAGGGGTACTTGTCTCCATTTTTGGTTTTAATTACATAAGCATTGCAGAAGTCCGAAATTCGGCGTAATTCAGACACGTCATGGCGCGGCTCATAATGAGTTTCTTCCCACTCGTGCAATGTTCCATTTAGACAAATCCAAGGTTTGTCTTGATAGAAAAAATTCAGAACTTGCTGGGTAACTTCCTCATTCGGGGTCAGATTTAATGAGCTATCGCTCATTGAATCTAATAAAGGATCGTCTAATGTGGGGCTTAATGAAGAATCTGATGAAGCCCATTCATCTATCTGCGGTTCTACCGGCTGAGGACGCCGCTTCTCCACGGCAAGATGGATTTGTTCTTCTAGCCGTCGAATAAATTCCTCTGGTTCCATCGCTCCCAAAATGTCAACTGCATCTCCTTTTGAGGGTAGCTCTGGATGGATACTAAGTGGATCGATAATTAAAAATGGCAGTCCAGCCTTGGCGCAAACGTCTGAAAGTTCCAGAGCTTTTTTAGTACCTGTTTCATCGTTATCTTTCAGGAAAACCAGGCAGCCTATACGAGGTTTAACTGCTTCCACCATGTTTTCCAAGCCAGCATTGTTCCAAGCGCTGCCCTGAAGGGTGATTGAAGCTAGCCCGATGGTTCTCAATGCTTCTACGCAGGATTCTCCTTCTTGGAATAACAGGGCGGAAACATTAGGCGTAACTTTAGCCGCGTCCAAAGCTTCATCCAGGCGGTACGGCATCCAAGGGCGATCGCCTTTTTTAGAAATCTCTTCTCCTTCCTCGTTTCGGTGCCATACGCGAAAAATCTTGGAATAACCTTTGGGTTTGTTAACATCCTTCCACTGAGTGCGAACCGCCCACTGATCTTCTGAATACTTATAAATAATTTCGGATACCTCACCGTGCTTATTATCCAACCGTGTAGATGGTTGAGGTGAATCCATTGCCGGTGCGGAGAGTCTAATAAGGTTCAGCTCACCCTGTGGGATAGGAGCTGCTGGGATAATCTTCTTTTTCTTCTTTTCTGGAGCGGGGATAATGCGTGGAAAGCGATCGCCTTTCTTTTGATCCAAAGGCGCGATCGCTTCTCGAATAGCTTTCGAGGCACACCCAGTGACCCAACATCTGTAAGCCCCCGTGTCTGGGTTGATGCTTAACTTTTTCTCGCATATCGGACAGAGATAGTTATTCTTTCCCTTCCCTGGCTTGAGGCGATCCAGGAAATTTCCGATATTGAAACTCTTTAATTTAGGGGCTAGAGGAGATGAGGTGGCTGAAGCTTGCTGCTGGGCAATCGCGATCGCTTGATTGCTTTCGTCAACAGACTGAACGGCTACTGATTTTTCCACAGGATATACCTTCCTTCTTTTGTTGCGAAGGAGGCAGTTACCCACAATTTTTAATCCATATGAAGATTTCCGGCAGCACCGGAGGTCACTCTTTTCCCAAGGCTACTCCTCGTCAGGTTCAATGGATGGATCGGAACCGATGCTATTTACATTCATCGACAATTACCGGGAGTCAGGGTAGGATGAATGTATTCAAATTTATTAATCTTGGTTGTGAGTTATTCTCGGTAGTACTTTTAGTCATCTTATGGACTAGGTTCTTTCTGGATAACTTGCTTCCTTTTTTTTGCTTATTTTTTGGGTTTATTTTTTCTTGAAAATCTACCCACTGGAAATCTATTGAAGCATAGATTTAGTACAACGGTAGTACATGATGCACTGCAAAATTTTCCAATGAGCGAAGCCGCCTAATTTTTCTTGGGTCAGAAATCTTAGTGCGACTGCTCTCCATCATCCCTCATCAGCGCTGGGAGCGGAAGGGGATGGTTGTCTGTTCTCTAAAAATTCTTTAATAGCAATCTCCACTGCTTCTGTGATAGTGATCTCTTCTTCAGTGCAGTAAATTTTCAAGCGCTTTGCTGACCCCTTTGGAATATGGCTAGTTACTTGCGCGTATTTTGGATCTTTCCTTCTAGTTGTCAAGAAATCACATAATCCTAAATTCTCTGCACACGTTGTACAACTCTGCGCTAACAAACAACTTCGCTGCATAAATAACAAAGCAGCATGTTGTTGCAACATCTTAATTTACGTTATTTTAACAGCCATAGATGCGAGATGGCGCAGAAGACACTTAAAGCGGCTGCAAGTAATATTGCCCCTACTTTCAACAGCAATCAGCGTCATGGGGTCAATTGTTTGCAGTAGATACAAAGATAAGTGATTGTGCTAGAGGCACAGGTAGTAGCCTCAATTTAACAAGTGCGATCGCTCTTCTGAAGCGCTAGTAGTGTAAATACTGTGGCCTGCCCCTGAGTAAGACTCGGAGACGTGCTGATAGACTTCTTCGCACTGGCGCTGGTACACCTCAGTTAGATAGCTTTCGGGTAGTTAATCTAAAATCTCCTCGATCGCGACTTTCACTGCTGCCTTCGATTGCTGCCGTCTACGCCAATCCAGCACCAGTTTTTCTGGCTTGAGGGTTGACAACAGTTCAAGAGCCACCTTCTTAACTTCCAGCTTTTCTTTCTCGGTTAAGCTGATGTCTGGTTTCGTCAGCAGCTCAACGATCGCAAGTTCTTCTTCCAGATTCGAGAGCGAGCGCACGTTCATCCTCAACCTTGAGTTCTTGGGCAAACTCCACCAACTCGGTAAAAAAGATTTCAACGTTGCAAGAACCAGCATTGTACTCATCAATCATCTGCTGGAACTTGTCGAGGTAATTCATCCGGCTTTTGTTAAGGCGTACCATCTGGGAAAGCTTTATGGCGAATGCCCCTTTCAGCTTCTTGGCTTCCTTATGCTTGTACTCTGCGTCAAATGCTGTTTGTCGATCCAGTTAGCGATCGCGGACTCTAAACTGACATGAATATCCTGACCCAAACTTTTACAAATTACCTTGAACTTCAGCAGCCATCTCAAGCGAGATCGCATCCGCCAAGTGGTTCGACAACTCTTGGCTTCTCTAAG